>DATHIE010000415.1:0-5155 GCA_035316905.1 Chryseolinea sp.
TTCCATTTGCCACGGAACTTATCACGTGCGCAATTTCTATAGTCGGATGGACAAGGTCAGAGATAAGCACATTCAGCGAATCCACACCTTCTCGCCATGATCCTTTCGCGCTTGGCGTTTCAATTCTTTTCGTCAGCTTTCCCTGTTTACCAATGGTATTGCCCGCCCGGGTGAACTCCAGCATCATCTTTTCATTGAGCGAGATGATTTCGTTCAGCGTGTCGTAGATCTTTCCGTTCATGCCAACCTCATCAATTGGCATTCTCACGGTAAAATTTCCATTCTTGACTTCCGTCAATACGCGAAGCAGTTCTTTCGCGCTTGCTTTATCCGGAGCCGTATCTGAATGAGTTTCGTGGGGTATCCCATTCGTTTTTCCATTGCTCATCCTCTTCTTCTTAATCGCCTTTGGGATTGCCAGGGCGACTTTGCTTTTTACCGGGGCTTTGGTCTTCATAGGATGGAATTTTATCTCTATAATTATTTTGTCTCTAAATTATGCAATGAGGAATGAATGTTTGTTAAATGAAGAATAAATGTTCGTTGATTGAACCGGAAATATATCGGTTTGACGATTACAGAGAGGAATTCTTGACTGGCACGGGCATGATTTTTGGTTACTATCATGTATGAGGTTTTACGATTATAATCCACAGCTTACCGCCGAAGAACTGAAGGTTCTGGTGAGGAGTGAACACATTTTTATTTTCCCTCTAAGGAGTTCTCTCGATGTTTTTCGCTCCAATCACCTCACGCCAAAACAGTATTCTCAAAAGATAGCTATCTACCTGTCGAAATTGAGAAATATAAATTAGAGGATCCCACCGTTCGATTCGTTTCAATCCCAGAACAACGTAACGTTCCGACATGTTTCTGATTTTCCCGCCCCCTGATTTATTTGCCCAAAAAATTCCCTTTACCACAACTTGTATGATAGAACTGGCTTACAAGGGTCATGCCATCGGGTGACTTACGTGTTTGGTTGAATCACGCGCGAGAAACACACCATCTTATGGCACATGTTCCCCACTGGAAATTTCTAGTTGTGGAATTTATTCCACACTGACTCTCAAGGCGTTGGTAGTTGAGAAATCGGCTTGTTGGCGACGTCCTGGCTGTTTTCACGAGAAAATGCAAGCCCGAACAAGAAGACAATAAAACTGAAACATGAAAAAATGAAATGGAGAAGAGCGAATGTCAACAGCGTTAGAAAAAGAATGAAATCTTTCATTCGGCTATTATATTAGTGGCACACATGTTTTACTTAACTGAACTTAACATAGAAAAGGGGAAGTCGATATACACTCGACTTCCCCCAGCCAACTTATCTGGCACCATCATCGTGCTCCTTTAACATCTCGAGATGAGTTCTTAATCCGGGTAACGTTGCAGTTATCCAATCTTTCAATTCAGGATCTTCCGTTTTATCCAAACGTGCCTCAAAATTATTGATAGATTTTTCGTGCTTATCTTCCAAAGTCTCGCACCACTCCTTATCAAATTCACCTCCGGTGTTTTCGGCAAGTTTGCTATAATCTTTTTCAGCTTCGGTGCTTTCTTCCAACGGTACTGATATACCGTGCTTGTTTGCGTATGCTTTAAGCTCATCGAGTATTCTCGTATGATCCTTCTCAAGCATATCAGCCATTTCTTTCACTTTTGTATCCGTAGCCTTATCTTTTGCAAGCTGAGCTAATTTGATCTCCGCATAGTTGCTTGCCATTGTGTTAACCACAAAGTCAGCATCTTTTTCGACATCTTTGTCTTCGAATTTCTCTTCGTTCTGCTCCTCTGCAACATCAGTGCTATCCTCTTTTTTAGGTCCGCAGGCCGCAACCAGCATGACGAGGACTAGCCCGTAAATTATCTTAAACATCGTTGTTGTGTTCATATTCGTTCGGGATTAGTTGTTTTACTCCTTCTTCCAAGGCCAAATTCGTACCACCATCATTTCGACTGAAAAAACGACTTCGCAATGGTGACATTTCCACAGGACCCACCTTTAGTGAGAAAAATAACCACAGTTGTGGCGGAATCCGCAAACCGCAAAACGTCATTTTTTTAACGATTTGAAAAAGTTAACATCCATTTAAGTCAACCTGTTGCATTGGTCGGTCCTACCGCTTAGTTTGTAAAAAAAGACACATGAAAAAGAGTGGTCAGCCGAAGGATACCTTCTTTGACCGGGACTTGAGCTGGTTATCGTTCAATGCCAGGGTGCTGGCAGAGGCGCAACGCAAAGCAGTTCCGCTCATGGAGCGCTTGAAGTTTTTGTCCATCTATTCCTCAAACCTTGATGAATTCTACCGTGTACGGATGCCAGCAATTATGGCACTCGGCAGATTGGAATCCGATGATAACGTAAAACAATCCGCCAAGCTTAAACGAATTAATGCCGCAATTCACAGACAACTCAATCAGTTTGGAAAAACGCTGACAAGAAACATTCTTCCAGACCTGATCGGACAGGGAGTTAACCTCTTAATCAATCAGCAATTCCCCAAGGCGCTTAGGAGAGAAATTGAAGATATCTTCTTTCAGGAAGTGGCGGGCTTCATCCATATCGTTGAGTTAACAGGAGAAGGGAGTTTTTTCCCGGAAAACAACAAATTATATCTGGCGACAACCATTCAAACCGCCGAAGGAGAAAGCCGATGTTATATTCTCAATATACCGTCCGATCGCCTACCTCGTTTTTACAGCATTACCTACAATGAAGCTCCACATATTATTTTCCTTGACGATATTATAAAATCCAACATCAACAAAGTCTTTCCCGGCCTGGTATGCCTTTCATGCAATAGTTTTAAGATCACCAGAGATGCAGAGCTTGACCTCAAAGATGAATTTGAAGGAAACCTGGCTAAAAAAATCGAGCGGGAGATAGCGCGTAGGGACTACGGCCTCGCGACACGTTTTTTGTATGATCCCACAACTCCCCAGAATACCCTTGAGTTACTGGGCCAACAGTTCGGCCTTCAAAAAGCAACTTTCGTTGTTGGGGGTACTTATCACAATCTTAAAGATCTTTCGGCACTCCCACTTAAAGATAAGTCATTCTTCTATCAGGGATGGACCTGTAAAAAGCTTAGAATAAAACCTGATGGAGTGAAGTTGCTCGATTACCTTCAGCGTAAGGAAATTCTTTTACATCCCCCCTATCACAGTTATGACACCGTGTTGCGCTTCTTCAATGAAGCCGCTATCGATGAAGATGTAAAGCGCATTTATGTAACATTATATCGCGTCGCAAAAGACTCGCGTATAGCAAACGCGATGATACAAGCCGCACGGAATGGAAAAAAGGTCACTGTGTTCGTCGAGCTGAAAGCCAGGTTTGACGAGGCTAACAATATAAAATGGGCTAAGCGGATGAAGGAAGCAGGGGTGGATATTATTTATAGCATCCCCGAGCTGAAGGTTCACGCTAAGCTTGCTCTGGTGAAGCGGAAGAAAAATGATAAGACAGAGTATTTTGGTCTATTGTCTACAGGAAACTTCAACGAGGGCACTGCGAGATTTTACACGGACCACATCCTTATGACCTCCAATCCTAAAATGTTAGCTGAAGCGGAAGAACTCTTCCGTTTCCTGAAAAAAAGGAAAAAGCCATCGCACCCAAATTCACTAACATTCCATCATTTGTTGGTTGCTCAATTTAATCTTCAGTCAAGGTTCGTGGAACTGATAGGCCGCGAAATCGCGAATGCACGGAAAGGACGTCCTGCATCAATTGTGATCAAGCTCAACAACCTTGAAGAAAAAGTGATGATCGCGAAATTATATGAGGCATCGCGCGCCGGCGTTAGCATCTCTTTAATTGTTAGAGGAATTTGTTGCCTCGTGCCAGGTGTCGACGGTATGAGCGAAAACATCAAAGTGATCCGAATTATCGATCGTTACCTTGAACATGGCCGTATATTCATCTTCCATAATAACGGGAAACAGGAAATATTCATGGGATCGGCAGACTGGATGGATCGGAACCTTTACCGGCGAATCGAAGTTTGTTTTCCTGTGTACCAAAAGGCGATGAAAGAAGAGATCGGTCAAATGATAACCCTTCAGCTCAGCGATAATGCCCAGGCCGTACGTATTGATTCTAAAGGAAATAATATTCCCGCGTTAACAGCCGCAGGGCAGGAATTAATCCAGTCTCAATCAGCAATCAACGCGATGTTAACATCTGATAAGAACCCACATTTTATTCATGACCCTATACATTAAGAATATGGTTTGTCAACGCTGTGTTCAGGCCGTGGGAGAAGCGTTGTCCTCGATTGGAATGCATCCCAATAAAATTGATTTGGGAGAGGTAGAACTTAAGGAGGAACATCTTAGCCACGATCAACTTGCCGCAATCGACAAAGTTCTTGACGAGAGGGGTTTTGAGCGCATCGATGACCGTAAAGCACGACTAATAGAATCCATCAAAAACAAGGTGATCAAAATGATCCACCACTCAGACCATGTGGACAGGAAATATAATTGGTCAACGCAACTGTCTGAGGAACTTCATTACGACTATAACTATCTCAGCAACCTGTTTTCGTCGGTTGAGGGAATAACCCTGGAACAATATATTATCAGGCAAAAGATCGAAAAGGTAAAGGAGCTGCTTTTCTATGACGAGCTCAATCTGAGCGAGATCGCGCACAAGTTAGGGTACAGTAGTGTAGCCCATTTATCAGGGCAGTTCAAAAAAATAACCGGTCTTACACCTTCGGAGTTAAAAAAATCACGACAGATCAGCAGGAATAGGAAGCCGCTTGATGAGGTGTGATTGGCATTCACAAGAGCACGTAAACCGCAAAAAAATACTTGAGTGTTGAGTATTCTGATCGGAGGCAGCATGGTTTTAAAAAACAATTAACAATCAACAATCAACAATCTGTGGATGTTGCTTTTAGAACTTGTATTTCAAGTCCCCTTTAGTGGACTTAGGGGTTGATTTTATACGAACCACTTGCCTCGAAGAGTCACTTTAATAATAGACAAATTTTACAATTGACCGAATTTAGGCAAACACCAAACAGACCACATGCAACGCACTAAAGTAGCCATCCTCGGAGGCGGTTTCATCTCCGACATCCATCTCGAAAGTTATCATCGTTTTGTTCCGGACGCAGAAGTCGTAGCACTTTATGCCCGGAAT
>DATHIE010000416.1:0-6015 GCA_035316905.1 Chryseolinea sp.
AAGAGCAGAAGCGATCCAGCAGAACGTACGCGCAAAAGTATTGTCAGGACTGAATGCCGGCGTTGATTCGTCGTTCGCAAACTCTGAAGCATCGCGCGCTAAGCTCCAGTGGTTGGAAATGATAAACAATGAACAACAAAACAGCAGCGTTCTGGCGCAGCTATTGAACATTACCAACCAGTCCTTTGCACTCGATACTACCCTCCTTGAAAGAATTCCTGCCGAATATCAGACATCAGTCGATCTCTCTCAAAATCCACAGGTACGATTTTATCAGGCAAGGATCGATCAGGCGAAAAGTGCCGAGCGTATGACACTACGAAGCATAATGCCTGGAGTTAACCTGTTTGGAATCTATCAGGCGAGGGCTTCCGGCTTTGACTATAACTACACACCTGAATTTCCGGAGAGATACTCACAAAGTTATCTTGATGGTGTAAATCCGTCTCGTTACAACTATGTGGCTGGGCTAAGTCTTGCATGGAACCTTATAAGTCCGCTTAGAGTCAGGCAACAGGTTCACGCGCAACGCTACATAGCAGATGCGTATAGAAATGAATATGATCAGATCAATCAGGAGTTACGCAATCAGCTGATACTTTCCGATCAACGGATACAAACAAGCCTGCAAAGCATTCAGGAGGTACCGTTGCAGTACAGGGCTGCGTCTGATGCTTACGTTCAAAAAACCGTGCTCTACAAAAACGGTCTTACCACTATGGTGGATCTTCAGCTGGCGTTGTATGCGTTGAACAGGGCGGAGCTTGACAAGAGCGTCGCGTACATCAATGTATGGCAGGCGTTGTTATTA
Source organism: Chryseolinea sp. (assembly GCA_035316905.1). GTDB lineage: Bacteria > Bacteroidota > Bacteroidia > Cytophagales > Cyclobacteriaceae > Chryseolinea. Next base: position 812 of record DATHIE010000416.1, read on the forward strand.
AAGGCAGCGGCGTCGGGTGACTTCGACCTCTTTATTAATCAGGCACGTTAGTATGAATCTGATACGCTTTGCTCTTCGAAAACCCATTTCCATTATCGTGATGGTTGCCGGTCTTTTGTTCTTTGGCATTGGGGCTGTAAGGACAATCAAGATCGATATTTTTCCAGCGATGAATTTGCCGGTGATCTATTTGTCGCATCCATTCGGCGGATATACACCTTCGCAAATGGAGGCCTACTTTTCGAAGTCGTATGTAAACATCTTTTTATATGTCAATGGCCTCAAAGGTATTGAGACCAAAAATCTTCAGGGTCTTACATTGATGAAGTTTACGTTTTATCCCGGAACAAACATGGCACAGGCGCAGGCAGAACTTAGCGCCTTCGGGAACCGGGTGCAGGCTGTCTTTCCCCCTGGCTCACAACCTCCCTTTATCATCCGTTTTGATGCGTCCACGTTGCCCATCGGTCAGCTGGTTATAAGTAGTCCAACGCGTTCAAATAATGAATTGCTCGACCTTGCCAACACGTATGTGCGTTCGTCTTTTACATCCATACCCGGATTGGTTGCCCCTGCACCATTTGGGGGAAATGTTCGCACCATAGTCATTAAGGCGGATCCTGAGTTGTTGCGTTCGCACAATCTTACTCCTGATCAGCTGGTGGAGGCGCTACGTCTAAACAACCAAACGGCGCCTTCCGGCAGTATTAAGATGGGGGACTTCAATTATCTTACTCCCACTAATAATACGATAAAGACTATAAAGGACTTTGAAAAAATTCCACTCTTCAAAGGTGGGGTTCAGAACCTATATCTTGGCGACGTAGCTACAGTGGAGGACGGTGCAGATATCACGATGGGCTATGCGCAAGTGAATGGTAAGCGCTCTATTTATATAAACATCGCAAAGTCCGCAGATGCGTCTACCTGGGAAGTTGTGCAGAAGCTCAAGGCCAATATTCCGCGTTTTCAAAGTCAGTTGCCAGAAGATGTCAAGTTATCGTATGAATTTGATCAGTCGACCTATGTTATCAATGCAGTCAAGAGCCTGATTACAGAGGGGGTGATCGGCGCGATCCTCACCGGCTTAATGGTCCTTCTGTTTCTGCGGGACGTTCGAGGAGCGCTTATAGTTATCCTCACGATACCTACATCGATTATTTCGGGAGTATTATTTCTTCAGCTTTTCGATCAGACTATTAACATAATGACATTGAGCGGTCTCGCGCTTGCGATTGGTATTCTGGTGGATGAGTCGACGGTAACGATAGAGAACATTCACCAACATCTTGACATGGGCAAACCAAAACCCCTGGCAATATGGGATGCGTGTAAAGAGATCGCTTTTCCAAAGTTGCTCATCCTGTTCTGTATACTCGCCGTTTTTGCGCCGGCATTTACCATGGAAGGTATACCCGGCTCGTTGTTTTTTCCGCTATCCATGGCCATCGCGTTTTCCATGATCACGTCGTATTTATTATCGCAGACTTTTGTGCCGGTCATGGCGAACTGGATAATGAAGAGGCATGTCGCAGCACCAGGAGAGCCATCCATTACGACCATAGAAAAAGATACCTGGGATCAGAAGAAGATACTTCTTGAAGGCAACCGAGCTAACAGCCCGTTTAACAGATTTAGAAGGCGGTTCATGTCATTGCTTGAAAGACTCATGCCGCTTAAGCGTTTGGTTGTAATCGTCTATGTCATTGTCGTGGTGAGCCTTGCAGCGCTGCTGCTGATGACAATCGGCCGCGATGTTCTGCCACGGGTTAATTCAGGCCAGTTCCAGGTAAGGTTGCGTACCGTGGAGGGTACACGGGTTGAACGTACCGAAGCGAAGCTTATCCAGGCGTTAGGCATTTTGGAAGAGATGGTGGGTAAAGAAAATATCGCCGTCACATCTGCTTTTATCGGTCAACATCCTACTTTGTTCTCCACCAGTCCGATCTACCTGTTTATGGGAGGTCCGCATGAATCTTTGCTGCAGGTAAGTCTCAATCGCGACTACGATGTAAATCTCAATGAGCTTAGGGAACAATTCCGCGCAAAGATGAAGGAGCAGATGCCGGATATGAAAGTGTCGTTCGAACCCATTGAGCTTACGGATAAGATCCTAAGCCAGGGGTCCCCTACGCCAATTGAAGTTCGGATAGCAAGTCGCAATAAAAAATCGAATGAAGAATTCGCAAACAAGGTTATCCAAAAGCTAAAGGAGATCCCTTATATGCGCGATGTTCAGCTGGCTCAATCGATTAAATATCCGGCCCTTAACATAACTATCGACCGGCTACGAGCAGCGCAATTGGGTGTCGACATGAGCGACATATCGCGTTCACTTGTTACTTCGACATCGTCATCGCGGTACACGGAAAAAAATGTCTGGCTTGATGAGGCTGCTGGTTTAAGCTATGGGGTACAAGTGCAGGTTCCGGAGAACAAGATGTCAAGCGTAGAAGATCTTGGAGAGATTCCAATCTTGAAAAATATGACAAGGCCTGTGCTTAGTGACGTGGCTACATTTCAATTCGATACAACATATGGCCAGAACGACAACCTGGGAGCGATCCCGATGCTCAGTGTTACTGCAAACTTGAATGATAAAGATCTTGGAAGCGCGACCGAAGAAGTGAAAAAGGCTATTGCTTCCCTTGGAGAATTGCCAAGAGGCATGGCAATTGAACCAATAGGACTTGGCCTTGTGCTCACTGATACTTTAGATAGCTTGCAAACGGGACTAATCGTAGCAATTGTAGTAATCTTTCTGATGCTGGCGGCTAACTTTCAATCCTTTAAAGTGTCTCTGGTTGTGCTTACAGCAGTACCGGCTGTGATATTGGGAGCGTTGACAATGTTACTGATAACAGGATCAACATTAAATCTGCAATCCTACATGGGCATTATTATGTCTGTTGGTGTTTCCATTGCAAATGCGGTACTTCTGATTACTAACGCAGAACAGCTGAGATTGCACAACGGAGATGCGATGTTATCTGCAAATGAAGCTGCAGCCTTGAGGTTGCGTCCGATTTTAATGACGAGTGTGGCGATGATCGCCGGGATGACGCCAATGGCTATCGGAGGTAGCGAAGGTGGTGATCAGGTAGCACCTCTCGCGCGTGCCGTTATTGGTGGACTGTTTGCCTCGACCTTTGCTGTTGTGATCGTGCTGCCGTTAGTGTTTGCCTGGGTGCAGGAAAAAACTTCTATAAAATCCGTGTCACTTGATCCGGAGGACGAGGATAGTACACATTATATTGGGGCGCCGCCGAATGCTTGATTGTTGGTGTGAATGAGAGTGTGTGTGAGAGTGTGGGTGTGGGAATTCACCGCAGAGGCGCAGGGAACGCGGGGTTACGCAACGAAATCCCCAGCGAAACCCTGCGTACCTAGCGTCCCTGCGGTAAAAAAGGTTTTATTGTACACTTTTTAAAATGGCGGCCAGGCCCAGAGGAAACGCTGAGGTCAAGATAAGAGATGATAATTTTTAATAATGCGATGGTTAAGATAAAAAAGACCTTTTGGGTTTTGAGGGACGTTATGATCGTATTCCTCGTGATGGGTTGTGGTGCTTCGGGAGAAAAAAAAGCGGAAGACAAAAAGACAGTTCACACGGTGGAGACATTCGTTCTGCAAAAGGAAATGCTCAGTACTGAATTGAATTTGCCGGGCGAATTAATTTCCTTTCAACAAGTTGATCTTTATGCACGCGAGACGAGTTTCGTAAAAAAAGTTTATGTCGACGTGGGAACGGAAGTGAAAGAAGGCCAGCTATTGGCTTCTCTTGACGCACCTGAGCTGACTTCGCGGCTCGCTGGAGCAGAATCCCGATGGAAATCGCAGGAGGCATTATATACCGCTAGCAAAGCAAACTATGACAGGCTGCTGGAGACCAGCAAAACACCTGGAACTATTTCTCAAAATGATCTAGACCAGGCGTTGGCAAAGATGAACTCGGACCTTGCACAGCTTGAGTCTGCAAAAGCGCTTTATCGTGAGGTTGGCGATGCGCGCAATTACCTTGAAATACGAGCGCCTTTCGGTGGAGTGATAAGTAGCCGCAACGTGAATCCCGGCGCATATGTTGGTCCATCAGGCAAAGGGTCTGAGCTTCCACTTTTTACTTTGCAGGAACAGAAAAAATTGAGGTTGGTGGTATCCGTACCAGAGGCGTTTACATCCTTCTTTTCGCAGGGTGATGAGATTAATTTTAAAGTGAAGGCGCGTTCTGAAGAAGTGTTCAAGGCAAGAATCAAGCGACATGCGGGCGCATTGGATACGAGGTTGCGTTCGGAGCGGGTTGAAATGGATGTGATGAATACTGATAAGAAATTACTAGCTGGAATGATCGCAGAGGTTACAATTCCATTAGAAGGAAACGATAGCACGTTCGTTGTGCCAGCGACTGCCGTCGTTAACTCTGCTGAAGGTGTTTTTGTTATCCGTGTTGCCAACCACAAAGCAGATTGGATATATGTAAGGCCGGGAAGATCTTCGAATGGGAAGGCTGAGATATTTGGACCCTTATCACCAGGAGACAAATTGGTTAAAGCGGCGAATGAGGAGATAAGGAATGGAAGTGAGATACATTAGTTAGGTGAGAAATTGAGAAGTTGAGAAGGAGAGAATGGAAGTTGAGAAGGGGAGAATGGAAGAATGGGAGAAGGCATGGTATGTTAACCGCGGAGGTACTAAGAGGATAAGTGTATGCAAAATATTCAGGTTTTCCGGAGAGGTCATTTCGTTTGTGAATTAGTGAAATCGGTAAATTGAAATAATCCGTTGGGACGACGTGAGGCAATGAGAAGATGAGGAAGTGAGAATATAGGAAGACGAGAAGATGTGGAAGGGAAATCAAGTTAAGAATACGTTAGGTGCTAAATAGTTTTAAACATGGAAAAAAAACAGGACTTCAGAGATTTGATAGTCTGGCGGAAAGCCCATCAATTCGTATTAGAGACTTATTCAATGACATCGCGATTTCCGAGAGAGGAACTTTTTGGAATCGCTAGTCAGATAAGGAAGGCATCGGTTTCGATTGCTGCCAATATCGCTGAAGGTTATTCCAAACGAGGGTAGCGTCTAAGTAACTGTGTAAAGGTACGATTGACTTCTGGTGCATTGTAGATGAAAAACTACAGCATCAAGTCAATCGATGGTATTCAAATTACTTACCTTTAAACACAGTAACAATGAAAAAAGAGAAA
>DATHIE010000417.1:0-5478 GCA_035316905.1 Chryseolinea sp.
GCCCCAGACCCAGTTGAACGAGGTGTCGTGAAAAGTAAGTGGATTTCTAATTACCAAACCAACAACGGACTGTTTGCAAATTCAATTCACAATTCTGGGAACCTTAAAGGAGTTTATTGGCATGCGCGCTTTTCCAACAAAGTGGCAAGACCGTATTCCAACGAATTTGATGGCAAAGTCTTTAACTCAGGATTTAAAGAGTATGACTTCAACGGATTTGTAGGCGTTAACCGTGCGTGGGGATACTCTCAGCTCAGCTTTAGTTCATTCAATCAATCAGTAGGATTGGTCGAAGGTGAACGAAACGAAAATGGCGAGTTTGAATATTCCCATAACAATGGTGGGGTCGAAGAGGTGTTGACAGCAAGTCAATCAGATCTAAGCTCATACCGGCTCTTTATACCTAACCAATCAATAAATCATACACGTCTTTCCACAACCAACAGCTTGTATTTGAAATCATCCAGGCTCCAACTCAATGTTGCTTATCAGAACAATAAAAGAAAAGAGTTTGGAAACGTAATGGATGAAAATGAAAAGACATTGTTCTTTGACCTTACTACCCTCAGTTACAATATCGGTCTGTTCCTTCCGGAAAAAGATGGCAGACAAATTTCTTTTGGCACAGCGGGAATGTTTCAGTCAAACAGAAATAGAGGGCGAGAATTTCTTATTCCGGAGTACAATCTTATGGATTGGGGGCTGTTTGGATTTGTGAGGCAGTCGTTCAATAACCTGAGCCTGTCAGGAGGTATACGTTATGACTTGCGAACAATAGACATCGATGCACTTTATCTTGACGACGACGGATATCCGACGGATGCCGATGAGGGTACGGAAAAATTTCAGGCATCAAGTCCGTCCTATTCCAATATAACGGCAAGCCTGGGTGTTTCTCAACAAATCAAGAAGTCACTTACGCTGAAGGCAAATATTTCGCGAGGTTTCAGAGCACCAAACCTCGCAGAGCTTGCATCCAATGGAAGACATGAAGGATCATTTCGGTACGAAATTGGCAATCATAACCTTCACGCGGAGCATTCCCTTCAAATCGATGCAGGCGTCTTATTAAATGCAGATCACATCACTGCGGAGGTCTCGTGGTTTAATAACAACATCGACAATTATATATATCTCGAAAAACTGGCAGCGAAAAACGGTTCCGACAGTATCCCCGATCCGCAAGATCCAGCGCCCGCGTACCAGTATATTCAAGGCCATGCAATTCTTAATGGCGGCGAAATCATGTTGGACCTGCACCCTCACCCGTTTGATTGGCTTCATTTTGAAAATTCATTCTCCTTTGTGAATGCCATCAATAGAAGTCGCGATCACATCGACGGCGCCAAATATCTACCGTTCATCCCCTCTCCTAAATTCCAAAGTGAACTGAGGGCAAACCTTAAAAAAGTCGGAAAGATTTTCTCCAATGCCTTCGTTAAGATTGAGTACAATTATTATTGGAAACAGGACCGGGTGCTGCTGGAAAATGCTACCGAGACTCCGACGCCATCATATTCGCTGTGGAATGCGGGCATGGGATCAGATATTGTGAACAAAAGGAACAAGGTGCTTTTTTCAATCTATATCACAGCCAACAATATTTTTGATGTAGCTTATCAAAACCACTTAAGCCGTTTGAAATACGCTCCGGAGAATCCTTCAACGCGCCGTGTTGGAGTTTTTAATTCGGGCCGCAATTTCAGTTTCAAACTGATAGTACCGATTGAATTCAAAAAGAAGGTAAAGGAGAGTTAAGATTCTTTCTTGACGAGGAATTGTTCCAACTCTTCGAGCTTAAGGACACCTTCGTAATATGCCTTTCCAAAGATTACTGCAAAGACTCCCATCTCGTTTAATCTTTTGATATCATCCACGCCGCGTACTCCACCGCTCGCGAGCACACATATTTCCGGAAACTTATCGATGATCTCCTTATAGAATTCAAACGCGGGACCTTCAAGAACTCCATCGCGGGAAACATCGGTTGATTTGACATATTTCAGTCCGCGCGAGTAAAAATATTCGAGGTGCTCAAAAAGAGTAAGTTGTGATTTGGTCCGCCAGCCTCTGTATAAAAGTTCTTTTGTTTGTCTGTTTACTACATCTGCTCCAAGCGTCATTTTTTCCCGACCATATGAAATGATCCAGGACGCGAACAGTTCGGGATCAGTGACGGCGATACTTGCTGCCGTAATGTAAGCTGCACCATATTCATATGCCTTACTGATATCACCATCAGTTGAGATACCGCCGGTGAAATCTATTTTTAGATCGGTATACCCGGAAATGGCCTCGAGCACATGCCAATTAACAGGACTGCCTTTCTCTGCTCCGTCGAGGTCCACAAGGTGAACGACCTCGATGCCATGATCCTGAAAACGTTTTGCGAGATCCAGGGGATTTTCATCATATGCCTTTTCGCTTGAGGGATCGCCCTTGCGCATTTTTACAACCTTTCCTTCCCGAATAGCTATCGATGGAATTACCTGAATCATGGATTAATTGAATATTTTGACAGGCGAAGGTACAATGCAAAGACGAAAAACCTTTTGATGCCTATAAAATTCGGAGAAATATTTCACCTCAATGAACGCACATCTGCAGCTTGGCAAAGATTTAGCTATTTTTAGTAAAAGAGTTACTGTTATGAGAACTTTGATTTGCATTATATCATTCGTTGCATTTTCAACACTTGCTGTGGCTCAGGCGAAATCAAGACGACTTCCCAGCATAATAAATCATCCATCGAGAAACTGCTACGCGCCTTATCTCAGCTTTGATGGCAACGCCCTGTTGTTTGTTTCGAACGATGGCGAGGACGGCATACTTACAGTTTCTTATACTACGCGCGAAACAGATTGGGTAGAGCCAGTGATCCTTCCAAAAAATGTAAATCATCGATTGGTTTATTTAAGAGGGTTCTCGCTAAGCGCTGATGGAAAGAAAATGTATTTCACTGGCACAAAGTCACCGATCGTCGGTGGATACGATATTATGACCAGTGACCTGAAGGGAAATACTTGGGGTGAACCGCAAAACCTGATGATGCCTGTTAATTCAAAAACGAATGATGGTTGTCCGTCAGTAACAGCGGATGGCAACACAATGTATTTTATGAGATGTGATAGAATGGATCAATACAAAGCTGATGGATGTAAACTGTTCTCCGCGAAAAAGAAGTCTAACGGCCAATGGGACGAACCCAAAGAATTGCCAGCTAACATTAACACCGGCAATTCACAAACGCCACGTATCATGGCTGACGGCGAGACGTTAATATTTTCATCGAACAAGATGACATCGACGCAAGGAGGCATGGACCTGTACGTAACTAAACTTGTGGATGGCAGTTGGAGCGAACCCAGAGCGATGGATTTTGCGAATACTCCGCAGGATGATCAATTTGTTAGCGTCGCGGCGTTGGGAAGATATCTGTTGAAAGAAGCACCCGGTTCAAAAAAGAATGTAGAGTTGGTTGAATTTCTCATTCCTAACGAACTCCGTCCGAAGGGCATGATGAAGATCGAAGGTACAATCACAGACCCGAGCAATGCTCCGGTTTCAGCTTACATATCAGTCAGGGATCTGACGACCAATAAGAGGGTTTTCAGCGGCCGACCAAATGCCGATGGATCGTACATGCTTTACCTCAGCGAGGGTACAAAATATGAAATGTCCATTGATCCCGAACAGAGTAACATCAGCTATACTGCGAGACAGTTTGATCTTATGACCGACAAGATTCCACAGCGCGAGAAAGTGAACGTTACACTTAAGCAGCCTTCGCCTGGAGATGAACTTTCGTTGGATTTTGTTTCATTCAAGCCCAACTCAGCTGAGCTCGATCCCTCCTCGGAAACAGATCTGAAAAGATTCCTTCGGGTAGCTAAGGCAAACCCTAATTTAAAGTTCGAGATACAGGTAATGCTAAATGGCTACCAGCAGGATACGGTAATGTCGAACGCTGACTTAACTGAAGTGATGGTAGATTCACTACAAACACAGATGGAAGAAATCGATTCACTAGGGCAGCTTTACAAAAAGGACACTGTTATTGTGAAAAGGATGTATCACAATGACCGTACCTTGCTGCAGGCCCAAAACATTATCGCTTACCTCAGCTCACAAGGTGTTCCTGCAGATAACTTCACCTATCTGGGAAATGCGATTCCAGCGACGTTGCCTGATAATAAAAAGATTACAATAAAGGCAGTTGCGAGAGCGAAGTAACAACGTTCAATAGGTGAACGGCACTGCAACAAGTGTTTTGTCCCAAATCAAAACCATTTCTGCGTCCTCACCAACTTTTTCAAAAGAGATGGTAAACTGCTCGAACTCGCGCTCGGTCTGAACTGGGTGTACGTTAACTGACAGAACATCCCGCTTCGGGTCGCGGTTGGCTTCGCCGTCAGGACCAATTCCCCACTGGCCATATTCAGAATTAAAAATAATAGTCCAGTTATCCTGCTCTGGAATTGTCCAGAGGCTATACCTGCCCTTTTTTAAGGTTTTGCCTTTGAACACGAGGTCTTTGTTTGTCTCTAAGGTAGACGCCTCGTTGGCTCCTGTCCGCCAAACTTTACCATAGGGCACCAACTCGCCGAAGATCTCACGTCCTTTTTTATAAGGGCGGTTGTAGAAGACAACTACCTGAAGGTCATCTTGCTTGTATTCAATCTGTTCTTCGGGACTAAATGATTTTGTATGTTTTTTCACAAAAAAGTTTGTGACTGCTCCCAAAATGATCAGCGCTGCGACTGCTATTCCGGAGATGATTAAAAACTTCTTCATGTTTCGTTTCGGGATGGGGTATAAATCGAGCCTATCAAGCTAAACAATTTTTAACTCTTTGTGTAGAAATTAAACGCTTTGGGTATATTTTTACGTGCTTTAAAACAGATAAGTTATGAATGCAGATTGGTGGCCTTTCTATGTGGTAATCGCACTCTTTGTCCTTGCAATCATTTCACCTTGGGTCTTTCCGAATAAATCGGTTAGCAAAAACAAGCACGATAACAAGTTTTAGGAACTCCCCCTTTTTCTGATCCCCTCATGAACATTTGTGTTTTCTGCGGCTCGGCGACCGGTTTGAACCCGGTGTATGCTGAATCCGCCAGAGAACTAGGGAAGCTATTGGCTAAATCCTCGCACAGCCTGGTCTACGGCGGAGGTAATGTCGGTCTTATGGGTATTCTTGCCGACTCGGTGTTGTGTAATGATGGCGAGGTAATAGGTATTATTCCAGACTTTCTGCTGCAGCGGGAGGTTGGGCACCGGGGCGTAACCAGACTCGAGATCGTGGATAGCATGCATCAGCGGAAGAAGAGGATGGCCGACCTAGCCGATGCTTTTATCGCCATGCCCGGCGGATGGGGTACCCTTGATGAACTTGCAGAGATCCTGACCTGGCGCCAGCTGGGGATCATCAATCAACCAATTGGGCTGTTGAACATCAATCAATATTTTAATCCATTG
>DATHIE010000418.1:0-7218 GCA_035316905.1 Chryseolinea sp.
TCATCATCTTCATACGAACCGGCGATAATAAGCGCGCCACCTGAAAAAGCCAGGATCTTAAGAGCGTTGGTCCACGCGCCAGGGGACGTTAAGTTTTGAAAAACACTGGTAGGCAAATGCAGGATTAAAAAGAACAGTAGAAAAACGGTGCCAAGTAAAAGACTTGCCGTCTTGGCGTAAAAGTTGAAAAGAATACATCCGGCCGCTGCTATTAGTCCGACGCTGAGTAAATATACCAAGGGACCAGAAGCGGGCACAGCTTCCGACCAATTTGGAATAAAGACTGGCCTAAAGCCGGGATAAAAAAATTGCTGCAGGCCGAGACCCGCAATTCCCAACGCAAAACATATTCGGCCTGCAGTAAGTAATTTCCCCATGTTCGATATTGTAAAGATCGTGAATGGCCGTAGGAAACAAGCTGCAAAAGCTGATCAAAATCGAATCAAAAAATAAATCAACCTCAAGGGGCGTACCTCGGTCGCAATTGATACGTCGTTCGATAGGGCGTACCCAGACTTTTTAAGCGCAAAAGACGCAAAACAATGCACGCAGAAATCGCAGAAGAAAGGCAAGTTCGCACCGAGAATTCGGGTACTACTGCCAAAGCCAATTATTCGAAAGATCTCACTTGTATTTTTTTGCGTTTTTTGCGTGTATTCTTCTGGTCTTTTGCGCTTAAAAAATGCTCACTCACCTACATGCACTCCCGGCAACCACGCACAAACGCGATTCCCCTTTAGGGGCCAGGGGTCAAGACAACTGCTCAATCCCGCACGCACACCCACGATTAACGATTAACGGATAACGGATAACGTTTATTCCGCCAGCTCCTCCGTATTAATCGCAATAAGATTTACCTCGAACTTCTTGACGATCATGTTCATGATCGGGTCGTTGTGGATCTTTTGAAGAATCCGCGTAGTTTGGTGTGCGTCGTATCCCATTACCATTTGATCGAGAAGACCCAGGTGCTTCACAGCGTAAAAGAATCCCGCTATCACATACGGTCCGAAGGGTGTATACGGAATATCAAAAGAAGTACCCGTCATATTAAACACCGTGTTAGGCAGGTAATCTCCGGAATGTTCAATGCCTTTGAGTTTCATGTAATGATTAGCTGCATGAATACGTGAAGACTGGCGAGGATCGCTCATAGATAATAATCCGGCGAGAGGTTTTTGCTTTTTCGACTGATTGATCAACAGCTCCTTGGCTTTCCGGTCGTTGTGCGCATATTTTCTAATCTCAGCCTGCACAGTATCCCAGAACGGAACGTGCGGTTCTCCATCATCAACACGGATAAGAGCATGAATAGCATAATCCTGTATCCCACACGTTATCTGGATCTCGAGTACTTTGAGCTCGGGATCACCAGATATAGCCTTCTCTAATAAGGTCCGTTGATGACGCGGATGCGTACGCAACAAATCGATGCTGGTGATCCAGTCACCGGCTAGATATCCATCATATGCATACACTTCGCGCAGCATCATCTTGATCGTAGTGTCATTGATGATTTTATACGTCTTACCCCTCACTTCGATTTCCGGCTTCTCTGCAACGATCATCTCTTCGATCTCCACACCGACAGCAGACGCATGCAACATACCACAATTCAAAGGCGAGCCGTCAACGATGCGAAGGTCGTGCACGTGACTTATATAATTTTCATGAGAATCTTCTGTAAGGTGTCCGTGGGTCTGGATGTGCACAAAATATCGCATCGGCACATTGCTATTGTTCGTGCGCTGTGCTTGCTCGAAGGTGCGTTTAATATCCATCACCACGTCAGGTGTCACAAAGGATCCCGCTGCTCTGATCACATGCACTTCTACATCAATTCCGGATTTTCGGAATGAGACAGTAGTGTTTGAGATAGCGTCAAGTTGAAGCTGGCTAAGGTCACGGGCATCTGCACACCCGATGAGAATATGGACTTGCTTTTCACGGATCATTTTATAACATGCTTATTCACCAAAATATGAAAACTATTTCATAAAGCCTTACGCATGCTGATGATGATGGTTGGTGCGTTATTCTGTAGGGCGTGCCCAGACTTTTTTTACCGCAGAGGACGCAGATTGAGCCCACGCAGAGTGCCGCAGAGGAAAGCCAACATTTGGAATGCCACAGCTGCATTTTTCTGTGGCCCTCTGCGTGTATTCCCTCTGTGACCTTTGCGATTAAAAAATACGCACTGTCCTATAGCATGCGCCCCTCAGAAACCAGGTACACAGGAGATCATTTATGAGGAATATGTTGATCCATAAACTTCTTCCTTGCGGCCTCCCAATTGTCTAGTACTTTCGACCTGGAAGAATTCAGCTCCTGGCTCATCTTGTTGCTCTGGTTGACCACTTCGTTAATTTCCTTTATGCTTTTATTGAAGTCGTCCACATCAGTTTTAGTGCGCTTGGATGTGGGTTTTGCATCAAACGCTTTTTTGGTTTTTTCAAATTCCTCAAGCTTAATGAGATAATCACTAATGATTGAAAATTTATCAGCCTCTTTCTTATAAAACTCGAGCACTTGTCGGCAGGCAGTCTTCACTGACGCATCGCCATTGAATGCCTTCACAGTATCGAGCTTGAACAAACCTTCATCTGCAAACTTCAACATGCTGTTCATGGATTGTTCGGCGGCATTGAGATCGCGTTTTCCAAATCCTTCGAGCACAAGGGTTTCCTGAACGTAACTCTTGAAAAATATCAGGTACAACTCGTTAAGATAATGATTGACTTTTCCGGTTTTATCAAGCTTGCTGGTAAGTTGGGATTGTTCGCCCTCCACAAGTGTAACGTCATGCCTACCTGCGAATGCCTTATAGGCCGTTGCCACGTCGTCGTATGAGGCATCTACAGTCTCGCCTGCCTTTTCCTGGATAAGGAGAATGGCCTCCATCGCGTCATAGGATCGTTCGGCGATCTCCTCCATGTCGATAATCTTACTATAATCGTCTGTAAATATGGACAGAAGTACAGACCAGTATTTTTTATAAGCATCTCTCAAAGAGGCATCGCCTTTATAGGGGCGTAATTTTCCACTTTCCTGAATTGCTTGACGCAAGGACATAATAAGCTCCTGCCTCCTTTTTTCCATTTTCCTGGCCCTGTGACCGTGAGCCACCTCGCTCATGTAGCTCATGTATTTTGTTGACAGCAAGTCTTCCCGGTCAGAAAGTTGCCGCATGTGCTCCACCGGGGATTCTTGAGCGACTGCTGTAAAAGAAGTAAAAAACGCAGAGAGAATTATTGTAGTTGTTACAATTCGATATATCATTTATTTTTTGGTAACGTGTAAAATTAAATCGCATGTAATGAGAAATGTCTCATTCACAAATATGTCTTCTTCGAGATTTTTTTTCCAGGTATTATTGAAATCATCAAAGTAGGAATCTGACTCCGCCTTGAATTGTGCATCCGTGAGCAATTCAGCCTTAAATACCTTTGTTGAAGTTTTAATTCCGGCTGCGATTTCCTTGACAAGTTGCGTGTACATCGAGTTATTTTTTTGAAAATCAGGCCACTTTAAGGCAACACTGTCTGAATTAAACTTATAGTTTGCGTATCTGTCACCCAGGTTCCGAAGTAAACTGAACTGAGGTTGGCCATTAATTCTGTGTTTGCTTTTTTCAAGCAGCGGACTGCGGGGAAGCAATGCAAGTGGCTGAAAGTACACTTTCTTTTGAATAGAGTCCGGGGCGAAGGAAAGTGGCAAGGTACTTTCGCGCAGCGGCAGCTCCTGCAGAGCGTCAGGTAGCTCAATGTCAGGAATTACTCCCGTTTGTTGCGCAGTCCTGCCGGTGATCCTGTAAAGCTTTTCCGTGGTCACCTTAGCAAATCCTGCAGCGTTGATATCGTCAGGCTGCAGCTTGGATTTTTTTTCATCAAGCTTCAACGAAGGGTCTGCAGGCATTATCTGTTGGGCGGTCGCTTTTCCATAAGTTCGTGCGCCAACTATAAGTGCCCGGTTATAATCCTGTAACGCAGCCGCTAAAAATTCAGAAGCTGAAGCGCTCAGGCTGTTTACCATTATCACAAGTGGGCCGTCGTAAATGGTACCACGATTGATATCTTTCAATGTAAATGGTTCGCTGTTCTTATTTTTCATTACACCAACGGGACCGGCGTCTATAAATATACCAGCCATTGCAACTGCTTCAGCCATTGAGCCGCCTCCATTAAATCTAACATCCAGAATCAATCCCTCTATGTTCTCACGCTTAAGTTTTACTATTTCCCTGGCAACATCGCTGGCACATTTCGAGCCATCTGCATCACCCCAATTGCTATAAAAGTCCGGAAGGGAGATAAACCCGATCTTTTTTTGCCCTTCAAGGACAAAACTTTTTACAACGTTCTCCTCGGCCGTGACCTTCTCTTTACGCAGGTGTACCGTCTTTAGGGTCCCATCTGCCTTTTTCAGTGTCAGCTCAATTTTAAAAAGGTCGGGTTCGCCCAGCATGTCGTTGACCTCTTCGCTATCAAGGCCCCAGAGATCCTGCAGTTCCTTACCTTCCCAACGGATGGCCTGAAGCACGTCTCCTTTATGGATTTCACCCGAGTTCCAAGCTGGACCTCCAGGCATAAGGTGAGAAATGATGACCTCCCCACTTTCGTTTTCCTCAAGTGTAAATCCAAACAAAAACCCTTGGGTGCTCAGAGATGAAATAAAGCTCTGCATTTGACTCGAGGTAAAATAACTTGTGTGCGGATCAAAAGCTGTTGCCATAGATTGAAAGAACACGGAAGCCACGTAAGACTCAAATCCATTGGTGTGTTTCAAGATCCTGTCCGCATCACGTGACAACGCCCTCAACACTTGTTGTCGCGCTACACTTTCATTTTTTGTCAAAAAATCTTTTTCAATTTTCGCTCCAGGCCTTGATGCGAGATTAGCAAGCCGCTTCTGCAGATGAAAGCGAAATACATGTTCCCAATGCTTTCGCAATATTTTCATGTCATTAGACCAGCTGCTATCCTCCTTTAAAAATGCCTGGCTGAAGAAATCCACCGGTTGCTGGCCCACTTCTTTAATTCCGGAACTATACCGCTGAAGATTTTTTTTGTACAATTGAGTTAACTGTGAAAGAAATGACCAACCAGCTCCGTTCAACTCGTCGTCAATTTTCTGCCGATAAACAAGCAGCGAGTTAATGTCTTCTTTTGTAAAACATACCCGGTCGGGATCAAGCTCATCGATTGTGTTGTCAAAGACCCAAGCTGAATAAATGTCGTCCATTGAACGAGGCTGTATGTGCTTCTCCACAAGCGTTCTCTTCAACAGTCTTGCTTCCGCTGAAAATTTCGCCGACGTCTGCCCAACTGAGGATAGTGTAGGGACACAAATGGCAAAAAGTGAAAAGGTTATAGTTAAATTGATTTGATTAAGCCAACACATTCCAATACGACTCTTTTGCCTCAAAAAATTTCCGAAAAATAATGAAATTCCCGTCTCATGAGGAATGCATACCACGCTGAAATTTTAAAATCCATCCAAAAGCACGCAGGAAGGGCTACGAAGCACACTTTCTCCGACACTTACCTGGGAAACAACCACCCCCGGTACCCAATCAGCGCACCTGTATTACGAAAGATTGCGAAGGATTGGATGCGCAATCACCGTGACCTGAGCCCAGTTGAATTTGCTGCATTGCTGGAAGGGCTCATAAAAGCACCATCATCTACCGAAAAGTGTATGGCGGGAATTCTCCTTGATGCGTCCACGAAGGAGCAACGACAATTCGATCCAAAACGTTTTGACAACTGGCTTGACCATCTCGACGGTTGGGCAGAGATCGACACTGTCTGCACCGGAAAATACACGATAACAGAGATCACCGGTCAATGGAAGAGTTGGAAATCACTGATCATAAAATTTTCAAAGAGCAAGAACATAAATAAACGAAGAGCATCGCTTGTACTTTTTTGTTCACCCTTGCGAAGCGTCAAAGATGAACGGATGGCAGAGCTCGCGTTAGCTACCGTCGATCGTTTAAAAAGTGAAAAGTCGATCCTGATCACCAGAGCAATTTCATGGTTGCTGAGGAGCATGGAAAAACTCTATCGGGAAAAGCTGCAACTCTTTCTAAAAGAGAATTCGGCTACTCTGCCAAAGGTCGCTGTCCGTGAGACGATGACAAAACTTACTACAGGTTTAAAGGGTGGGGCGCGAACCAATCGTAAAGTTGGCAAGCTCAAACGTGGTCCGGGCACAACCCAACGTTGAGTAAATAAATCAACACATCGGGAAAATAACCAACTGCCAACCTCGAAAATGAGGTTGTGCAACAATCTACTCACATGGTATCAGATTTGCGTCTTACAGCGTGAACCAAAGTTTTACTACTATGAACAAGTTTGATCAGGATAATTTTTCCGGAGAAAACCATGAGGGCAATAAAGCAAATATCCCATTACGGTTTCTTACTGCGTCTTCAGTGATCGGTGACAAAGTCTACAACCCCGCTGAAGAGCGACTCGGAACAATCAAAGACATTATGCTAGACCTCAGCGGCGGGAAGATTGAGTATGTCGTTGTTGAAATGGGTGGTTTCCTTGGAATAGGAGAAAAATATTTCGCAATTCCATATCCGCTGTTAAAGGTCGATCCTGCTAATGAAAGATTTGTCCTCAATCAGAATAAGGAAACGCTGATGAATGCTCCAGGCTTCGACAAGGACCACTGGCCAGAAACAAATGCACACTTCAGTTCCTCGAATGAATATTGGGGAGGATTTATGGGTGCGAATACGGGATCCGAACCCTTTTAGGATCGACTTCTTTTCTGCATGACGATACAAATGCAAATACAATGGCTATTTGTGCTGGCAATACCTGTGGCTTGCGTTGCGTGGACCATTACTCATGAGGAGGTGTTCAAAGAACCTCGGGAATATTGCATTAATCAAAGCAAGAGCGGTTCTACCCTGTTAAAAAGAAAGTTCTTCTATCTTTTTACATGCGAGGATTGCTTTAGCCATTACGTTACGGCCGCGTTCATAGTTCTCGCGGACTACAAATTGTTGCTCGATGACTGGAGAGGCTACATTATTTCAGGATTTGCAGTTGTATGGATAGCAAACATCTACATGAGCCTCTTTAGCTTGATCCGGACAGATCTTAAGAGGGAAAAAACCGAGATCAAGGCGTTGGAGAATGAGGTTGAGAAGGAGGAGGTTGAGAGTGAAGTTGAGAGTGAAGTTGAAAAGGGTGCCTA
>DATHIE010000419.1:0-2016 GCA_035316905.1 Chryseolinea sp.
CGGCTATCCATACCGGAAGGCGAGGAGTGTGCAAAGCAATGGCACCTGGTACATCATCTTTTACGTTTGGGACATTGGTAAAAAAGAAATGGTCCGCAAGCGTGTCGCCAAAAATGATCTGAACGATTGCCGTCCGGACCAGCGGCAGATCATCTCCCGAAAGTACATCGACGATATCAATTTCCTTTTACATCACGATGCCTACGTTGAGAGCGACATTCCGAAAGCAGTAGTGAATTCCGTTAAGTTTACAAACTTCACCTTCATTGAAGCCATCAATTGGGTGAAGGATTATAAACGCGATGTCGAGCACGTCAAAAAAGCTACCATCAAAGAATACATATCGACCCGAACGACGGTGGAAGATTTTTACCAGGCCAGCAAAACCAGCAAAACACCGATCCCGGCTAACTACAAGTTGCGTGATGTGAATGACGCTTTTGTCGATGCTTATTTCACCTACCTCAAAACCGTACGAATGTCGTCCAACAAAACCCACAACAATAAGCGGGGATTCTTGCATACCGTGTGTGAGGTGGTCTTGAAGAAAGATCCGGACATATTTCGCAAGGGCATTAATCCTTTCGCGAGTGTTGACATACTAAAAACAGAATCAAGAAAGCACGCGGCCTATAGTGATGAACAAATGAAATGCTTTGCCTCGGCTATGAAGAAGGGTAAAGAACCACACGTGCTTTTGTTTATGCAATTCATGTTTTACACTCTGGCCAGGCCCGAAGAATTACGTTTGTTGAAAGTAGGACATATTCGGTTGGAAGATCGGAGGATACTGTTTCTATCACAGAACTCAAAAACTTCGATCGAACAATACATCGGCATTAATGATCGCTTTGCTGAAATCATTCGCAAAAGTAAGATCATGGAGTACCCTCATGATCACTACGTGTTTGCCAGTTCGAACGGTCTGAAGAGTGGCAATGTGACGGATCATCCAGGCAAGCACCCGGTTGGCACCGGTTATTTTTGTAGACGCGTAACGACATACATCAAAGAACTTGGCTTTCGAAAGATCAATCCAAACTACACTATGTATGGCTTTAAGCATAGTGGTGCGATCAGCTTATATAAGGCAACCAAAGACATTAAGTTACTCCAGGAACAGTGCCGGCACCAGACGATCGAACAGACCAATACCTACCTTCGCGATATCGGATTGTTTTCGGATCTGGGAAGATTAAACAAGTGGAACGGACCGCTTTAAATATGTGGACGTCAGTAGTCAAGGTATAGGTCAGATTAATTAAAGAGTATTCAGAAGGCTTTAATCGCTCGTCGTATTGCTGAGAATCGCGAAATAATTGATCCGGCATGCGTATATGTTTTACAAATATTAATTATATTCACATATAACTATCAGCAATTGCATGAATTGTCACCTGGGAAATCTCGAAGAAGCAGTCCTTCTCATTTCGATGTATGTCGATGAGGTTTATGGCGTCTCCGTCGCCGAGGAATACAAAAAACAATCGGGCACCGGGGTTTCTGTCCCCGCTATTCATACTGTGTTGAGGAGGCTGGAAGATAAGGGCTTGCTCAAGTCAAGAATGGGAGAATCCACCCCCGAACGTGGGGGGCGCCGCAAGAGGCTCTATGAACCAACGGCCTATAGCTTCAACGTGATACGCGAAATCAAAAACGAACGCGTTCGCATGTGGTCGAAAATTCCTGCTTTGAAATTGAACAAGAACTAATGAACAACGGCACCAAGCATAGGCCACCAAAATGGGTAGATGATTTCCTGGAACGGTATTGTTTACCGGAATTTATTGACGAGATCCAGGGTGACCTTCACGAAGCATTTCATAAACGCTGCCGGGAAAAAGGTTTGTTTTATGCAAAAGGGTTGTTTGTCGTGGACGCCTTTCGATCCATTTCATTCAGAACATTACAGAATCCATTTTATGTTCCTAAAAATTCAGTCGCTATGTTCAGTAACTATCTCATCGTCGGTTCCAGAAATCTTTTGCGAAATAAAGTTTTCTCTATTGTCAACAC
>DATHIE010000420.1:0-2295 GCA_035316905.1 Chryseolinea sp.
TTCCCGTTGCGGTTCGTAAGGCATTTGAGAACGACTTCGGCAAGATCCCCGAAGATGGAACATGGACAGTCAACTTTACCGTCGTGCAGGAAGGAGGTAAATCAATGGCAAAGCCAGTCTCCTATACTTTCCGCAAGGGAAACAAGGCTGATAAAATTGAAGTACGCTACTCGCCGGAAGGCAAGCTTGATACTGCGCGGGGATTGAAAAAAATAAACGCCAACTCATAAGAGTCTGTTAGTCCTGGCTTCCAGAGCGTCTTCTTTTTTTCTTTAGGCTGGCTTAAGAACTGTACATTTTTTTAAACCGTCATCCTGAGCTCAAGATGGTCAATGATGGAATGTTCAAGATGATTCTAACGGCGAGCGTTTATCTAAACTTGTGCCTAGCGAAGGATCTGACTCCGTTCAAGCCGACGACTGTTAGGAGAAATCACAGCTAAACCTCAATGAGATCCTTCTATGTTGAAAGTCAAGCCTCAAGGTTTTTTATTTTCAAAACGTAACTTTCATGTTTTCATTTGTTTGTTTCTATCTTAGTTGAAGCTTTACCTGCGTGGCTGCGATTGGAAACCTCAGCGAACAAGCAGGGTTTGCACTGAAAAAGAGATATGGACTGTTCCTTATTTGGTTCGGTCCATTTCTTTTTTAGGGAAACACAAAAAAGGGTTTCCATTAAAACAAAGTGAGCGATAGCGAACTCCATTAAAGAAGACCATAAACCTTTTATATATCAATCTTCTATAAGCAGTCATCCTTTTTTCCAGGAGCTGCAAGATGCCTTTTATATTTTTATAAAGGATAGGCTGTAATCTTCGCGGAGCAGTCACCCGGATTGCTGCGGGGCTGCAAGGATCTCATTACATTATGCCTATCATTTCAGATCTTTAAGGTTTTAAGCTACCACTGCCATTTGATACTCTTGTTCATGCATCAATATATAGCGAATTCTACTCAGCAACATCCTGGCAATTCTAATGATTGCTTTGTTACCATTCATTCGGCTACGTAATTGATTGTATTTCATGACCAAAGCTGGATCTGTCCTGGCGGCAACCCAACTGCTTTCTATTAAAAACTTCTTTAGGCTCTTATTTCCTCTTTGTGTGATATCTCCTACATGTACGGTCTGGTCTGAGGAATACACATCAGGAATAAGCCCCACGTAATTACACAAAGAATCTCGAGTCTTAAAACGGTCGATACGCTCCAATTCAGTCAACAGTATCATGGCTATTAATCTACCTACGCCTGGCACACTAATCAGGAGTTTCACGTTTTTGGCATACCTTTCTTGTTTAGATAAATGATTTATCATTTTCATCGTCTTGGCCAGCAAGGCCCTTAGAAATTCTGCTTCTTCCAAATAAATTGCCAGGGTGTCATTTCCACTTCCTCCTAGATCCACACTCTTAAGCCAGTCCATAAACCTTCGTGACCAGTGGGTACCCGACTTGCTGAATTTTTCTGGATAAACAATACCAAAAAAATTCAGCAACCCCTTAATACGGTTTCTGCAGCGCGTCTGATTACTTACGATCCTTTGACGAGCCCTCAATAAACCGCGGTCTCGTTGACACTCTTTACTAGGCACATAAATGGCTTCCAGATCTCCCTTCCGCAAAGCGTGAGCTATCTTACGACTGTCAACGTTATCATTTTTCTGGTTCCTCTCTTTGCCTTTAGTAGGGACATCGGCTGCATTAACAACAATACAATGAATGCCTTGACTTTGTAAGGTCTCCTGTAGCCAAAATCCTGAAAATCCAGCCTCATAAGCAGCATAATAATTCGCACCAGGAAAATTTTTTTTCAGATACCTGGCCAAAATATCCGCAGCGGTCGGCTGGCTGAACGTCTTGTGATGCAAGTTCTCGCCAAGAACTGTCACCGTAGTTTGATTCTTGTGTGTGTCCAAACCCACATAAATGTTTTGTCCACCGAAATTCAATTCCTTAACTTGGTGTTGCATAAGCCTTTTTGTGTTTGATTTGTTTGTTCCTACTATCTTAATAAAGTTAAACACTTTAAGGCTTTTGCTTTTTCAAACATAGCATCTTCGCTACGCTGAGGCCTTTTCATTCTGGTTAATTGGATGCATTGTCCCTTCACTTTTTGAATTGTGCATGCAAAGCTCAGGATGACGGTCGCTGAAAGTAGATTGCGCAGGCAAAGCTCATGATGACGCGAGTTAAAACTCCACGATTTTAGTTTCTCCAGCATCAGACAATTAATTACCTTTCAAATAAAAAAAGAAAGAAGTAGAATCCTCATTCGGATATTGAGGAGCGTTCTA
>DATHIE010000421.1:0-12821 GCA_035316905.1 Chryseolinea sp.
CCTATTCGCTGTGCCACTGTCCTAACGGTTTGTCCTTTTGAAATTTCAAATGGTTTCGTATACACCATCCATGTGACGGGCTCAAGTCCTCCTTCGTCAACAATCTTAAAACCAATCGACGCGCTGCTCGTCTCACAGGAAAGTGTAACAATGTTATCGCCGTTCACGTCGATGCGCACGTCTGCTGTGGAGGGTGGATGATCGCCATGCCACATCGACGAAATCAGTTGATTTTCTTCCACGGCACCAAGGTCCTTAACCTCTTTTAACCATCGATCCATTTCTTTTCTGAAGCGATTTAGGGTCGTCTGTTGTTTAGGATCTGCCGCGAGATTGTTGAGTTCATAGGGATCATTGGTCAGATCGTACAGCTCCTCCCCTGGCTTTGTCGGCGCGAACCATTTCATTTGAGTGCTATTCAATTCGCCCTTATCCTTCATTACAAGCATCTCCTTCATCATGTCCTGCTGCAACCTGTAATCAATGTTTTGATACGGTGGCAGCTCGGGATGAAAATTACGAATGTATTTATACCGCGTATCCCGCACGGCCCTCACCCTATCGTATTCGCTGTCCATACGGTCCCGCGCTGCATAAACATAATTGTTTAGTGCGGTTGACTTATATTTTCCCAGGAACGCTTTACCCTGCATATATGATGGAGGTTTAATCCCTGCCAACGATAAGACTGTCGGAGCAAAGTCAATAGAGCTAATCAGCCGCGGTTCTCTTTTGCCAGCGTCGCGTTTTCCGGGGAATCGAATTACCAGGGGCACATGCAACCCGCGATCGTAGAGTTCACGCTTAAAAAAAGGCAACCCATCGCCGTGATCGCTCCAGAAGAAAATTATTGTGTTCTCCATCAGTTGGTCTTCTTCAAGCTGATTAAGCAGGCGTCCAACGAGGCTGTCAAGATCAGCAACATTGCTTAGGAACCGGGCAACATCCGTTCTAACCGTATGGGTATCCGGCTAAAATGGCGGAAGTTTTACTTTTGATGGGTCCACATGCATGGAGTGATTCTTTCGCATCCACACTTGCGACTCGTGTGTTACCATAAGATTGACAACCGCGAAGAACGGCTGACCTTTTCTTCTATTCCTCCATGAGGCCTTTTCGCTACTTTCATCCCAAACGGTTGGCGGTGCCACAAATTGATAGTCGGTCTTCGAGTTGTTTGTACAATAGTATCCTTTAGCTCTTAAATATTCCGGAAAAGCTTTTATGCCTTCAGGGGGAACGATAGAATATGATTTCGGCAAGCCTGGCTTTTCGGGAATCAACAGGGTACGCATGTTGTGTCCGCCAGCAGTCACCTGGTTTACACCCGTAATTATTGCGCAGCGGCTTGGCGCACATACACCGGCCGTGGTAAAGACGTTGTCGTAAGTAATTCCTTCCTTTGAAAGGCGTGTTAAATTGGGTGTTGGCACCGAGTTGTCACCGTAAAAATCGAAATGCGGGCTAAGGTCTTCGCAGCTTATCCAAAGTATATTGGGAAGGGGTTCGGACGATTGTGCAGAAGCGATGCCAATGCTGAATATAATGGCCAGCGAAAGGATGATCGATGAGTAGGTATTCGTCTTCTTCATTTTTATTTCGTGCTTATCTCGGTACCTAGGCAACCAGGCACCTAGGTAGCCAGGTACCCTAGAAGGGTGTGAGTGCGTGTGTGTTTTACCGCAGAGGCGCCAAGACGCAAAGGTTACGCAATGCCTATTTCACGTCGTGGGTGAACATTTGTTCGTAGTGTGGTGATGGAAGAAAGATGCCGCCACTTTCATCGTAAAAAGTTTTATCTGTGATGTAGACTCCTTGCTTTGTTTGTGTCCAAGTGCCACTGGCTTTTGGGTGATAACTCATCATCGTATTCCAGTTCTTATAGTACTGATGGCCGTTTGTTTCCTGAAGGCCGATACTGATGTTTGGAAAGGGAGCCAATCGTGCCGCGATATTTTTATTCCAGTCAACCAGAATCGGATTTACAGTCAGGTCCGCACAAAAGCAAGGGACTTTCTTTTCGTGAGCAAGCTGCGTGATGCGCATGGTTTCGCTTAAAGTCTTGGCTATCGCTTTCACGGCAATCGCGGAATAGCCTTGCTCAATACGTTTAGCAGCGTCTGCTACAGTATGTGCGCTTTCGTCAGCGGCAATCGTTACACCAAGATCTCCGACATAGACATCGTTTCTTTCCCCAAAAGGCTCTTCGACTACTGCGATCTGTTCAAACGCGCCTATCTTTTTTGCGTGGTCCAGAAATCTCTGCAACGTGGACTTTTCATCATACCGTTCATTCGCATCAAAGTAGTAAGGGATCTTGCCGCTTTTTGTATAGGGTGTCTCGTAGTGACCGATCGCTGCGTGCACCGCAGTAAGAAAGGCAATGTCCTTCTCCAACATTTCCTTTTGCGTTCCCGACGACCCTGTCTTAAGCTTCATTATAAAATAACCTTCATCGGCTGCTGCCTTGATCTTCTTTACATCTGCTCCGACGCTAAATGAAGGCATGCTTGCCACTTTGCTGTGGCGATGTGATAGTCCGGGTTTGAGTTGAGATGGAATCAAATCGTCGAACCTGGTGATATTGTTTTCGGCTGCATATAACAACCATGCTGCGTTGTCAACGCAAACCAGTGAATTGAGTGCAAATGTTTTTCGCAGGTCTGGATTACCCGTTATCTTTTTTCCATACTCATACACCTCTGGCAATAACTGATCAAGCAGCTCCAAAGGATTTGTGAAGGAATTCCCCTTCATCATTTGCAATGCCCGTTCACTCATCGCGTACATTAATGCATTACCCCCATTGGCTGAATGCGCAGCAAAAACTTTCGAATCCGACCAAAGAATTCCCTGACCACCAATTCCAACCTTATGGATACCCGATTCCGATTCAAGGTATGCTGCCGTCTGCCAGCCTTCGGAGATCACACTTCCTTTGAAACGATACGGATACAACGGTTCGCGTTCAAAATTCGAATCGACATTTTTTATCTTGATGGCTGATGGATTTTTCATCTTGGTTGAAGTATTGCCGTTGAGCACTGGTCCTATCAGGCAGAGCGCCGCCAGTGTTCCTGACTCGCGGATGAACTTCCGCCGACCGATTTTTCCATTCTCAAAAGACAGCATTTTATAAGTTGTGTAATTACTTCGGAATATTGTTTAAGGTATACCACGATTCTGACGACCACAAAGATTGACCGCTCGAACTGCGCAGATCCTCGGGTATTCTAAAATAGATAACATGCTCTTTCTTTAAGCCCGGAATCTCCAGGTAAATTTTAGATCTGTCTTCGGAAATCGTAACAGACGTGATCTTTAATTGCGACAAATCTATTTTTGGACCTCCATAATTTTGAGTAGGAAGATACCACCATTGCTGGACAAAAATTTCGACTGGAACCAGTTTTCTCTGTTCAATCGGCATCGTAAATTCGATTTCGAACCCGTTGGGTTTGGCCCTTATGGCCAGCATTTCAAAAGTCGGGTTGCCATTGTATTTCATCCGTTGAAGACCGTATTGTCGCTCTTTCCACGACCATCCCCCAACCATACCGACTTCACCGACATAAAGCGCGCCGTCCGGGCCCCAGCAAAGGCGATTTACACCCGCTTCCAATCCTTGCGTAAACCGAAACACAGCTCCCTGATATTCTCCATTGACCTTCTCCAGGAAATCTCTCTTTATTCCGCCGTGCGTTACATCGCCATGCAACAGCTGACCTTTATACGGCCCATCCTGCATTAAGACAGGCTCCGAAGGTGAGTTCGCAATTTCATTCTCAGGAAGCCAAATGGCAGGAGGCGCAACAGGCGTCGTCACTGGTAGTGAATCAGGAAGTCCCCATCGCATTC
This sequence comes from Chryseolinea sp., assembly GCA_035316905.1. Classification (GTDB taxonomy): domain Bacteria; phylum Bacteroidota; class Bacteroidia; order Cytophagales; family Cyclobacteriaceae; genus Chryseolinea. The sequence goes on from DATHIE010000421.1 coordinate 3,859, forward strand.
CATGATACTCGTTCTTTTTAACGTGTATCAATTTATTGGCGGGAGTCCATTCGCCCTGGTTGTCCGTTACAAACAATTCTCCGTCGGCACCTAATCCGATTCCATTGGGCGTTCGTAAACCAAAATTTATCCACTCATACGATCCATCGCGCGAAATACGAATCGTCCTGCCACGGTCTGGCTTTTGCTTTTCTCCAGACATTAGTCTCATCGCCATGGAAAGAGTCGCGTAGAAATAACCCTCCCGGTAGACGAGCCCGAATGCAAACTCATGGAAATCGCCAGTGACGCCCCAACTGTTGCAAATCGCTTCATATTCATCCGCAATGTCATCCCCGTCAAGGTCGATCAGGTGTGTGAGTTCCTGCTTTTGCAATACGTAGATTTCACCATCCACCACTTCAATGCCCAATGGCTCCGCCAATCCCGACGCTATGCGTTTGACAACAACTTTACTACTGTCGCCCGTCTCAACGTTACTCACTGCATACACTGAACCGCTGGTATCCCAAGTCGTTACCAGCAAGCGACCATCGGGAAGGAATGCAAGCCCTCCTACCCGTGGCTTGAAATTTTTATTATGAAGAGTACTTAGAGTGTAGCTTGGATGAAGGCTCTCGAGGGGAGCTCCAAAACCCGGCTTGTTATTTTGTTTCTCTTCTATTTTTGTTTGTTGTACTTGATTGTTATTCGAATCTGTTGACGGCCTCAGCGCAAGAATATAATCCAGCATAGTTTTTATTTCACTTTCAGCGAGTTTCGGGTGTGGATTCATAGCCGTGTTACCCCAAACCCCCGACCCTCCTTCTCTGACTTTTCGAATCAGGTATTGAATCGCTGTTTTTTCTGAAGGATAACGCTCCGCGATTTCGAGAAAGGAAGGTCCAACGGTTTTTTTATCCAACTCATGACACGTGAGACAATCACTTTTTTCAATAAAATACCTTCCTCGGTGATCATATTCAGCTTCCATCTTCGGCGCTATCGAAGACGGAAGCGGTTTAAAATAGTGTAGGGCTATGGTGGTTTCGTTGTTGTTCAACGTAAACGTGCTGTCAGCCGATTTTATGCTGACCGTCATGCCATCGGGAACACTCGAGGTTTTAAATATCCTTTGCAATCCCGGGTTACCATCTTCGCTTCCTACAAATTCGGGTTGTTCTTCTACACGAATCGTGTCACCAGAGGAAAGTAATAACTCATACTTCAATGTGATCTGATTCTGCCAAAATGAATAACCTTTACTTATTGCTTTCGGAAAATTGTCTTTGCCATTCACGACGACGACCCATTGAAACCGAGCCAGGCTATCCACGAAATAGGATTTTCCCCAGGCAGTGGGCTGTACATTCTTCTTATCCGTGTAATTAGCTCCTTCAAGTGTCACGCCACCTTTCCATATTTTATAGATCATACATTGCTGAAGGTCGTAAGCCGCATAACAAGCTGAATCAAGTGCAAGGGTAAGCATTCGCGGACGTCTGTCGAGGACAGAACGGAATGCCCATGGGTCCATCGGGCGGTAGTTGCTCGGAATTTTCGAATCGCAGGCGGAAAGAAAAAAAATCAGGAAGACGTAGAAAAAAATTGATAAACGAGTGACGAAATATTTCTTCGACTTCCGAACTCGTTGGTTGTTTTTTGAAACTTTCAGCATCCAGTCCTCATTATAGGGAACACCCAATATCAGAATTTTCGAACCAAAATGGCTGGAATTTTATACTCAATTGGTTCAAAGTTGTCCAGTCCTTCATGACGGTTTCCGAACTGGTGGATCTCCCGAATTTATTTGACCCGCTAATTGGGTTTGGTGAAATAATATCACCCCTTCGGGGTTTCCATTCAATATTTCTTGATTTTCTATAATAATGCTACCCCTTCGGGGTTAGCGACGCGCTGATCATTGTTCACGCCTTTGCACTGAGGCAGCGCTGCGTCGGGCAGGGCATTGATCATTGTTCATTGTTTTCATGGCCAGTGAAGGTGTTTGTGAAGAAACTTAAACGTCCCGTCGTTCCGCATTGAATGGCCACCGTTAAAAAATTCTATGGTTGTTTTATCTTCCAGATTAAACTTGTCATACACGTATTTCACCTTTCCGTACTCATATGAAACCCACTCGTCAGGCTGGACGAGGTCATCGTGACCCCGTTCCACCATAAATGGTCTCGGAAAAATGAGGTAGGCCATCTCGGCATAACTGAATGTGCTGCCCATATTAAAGTAAGGCATTTCCCATTCGAATGTATTCATAAAACCAACCTTGTTGTGCGTATCTACCACCTTTCGGGTCCAGTCTCCAAAATCACCTGAACATATAGAAAGGCAATAGCCTTCCAACACTGCCGGTACACGCATTGCTGTTTCACCACCATAACTCAGACCATAAAAAGCAATCCTCGATTTATCTACAAAAGGAAGAGAACCCAGCCAACGAAGGGTTTGATCGTGCTGTGAAACAATAAATGAGAATAACGTCTTCCCGATCGTATTAGCCTTTCGGTCAAGCAATCGATAGCGGTCTTCGCCCCGATACGGATTTTGTGGAGCATAGACGATAAAACCCTGGTCAGCAAGTTTAGCGGCGACATCGTTATAATATTCCTTGTTGCCCTCGACAAGTTCATGGGGCAGGCTGTTTCGGCCGTGCTGGCACACTACAACAGGTCGTTGTTCTCCGGGTTTAATATCTTTTGGGATCAGCAAAATTCCCGTAGCAAAAAGATTTGGATACACATCCAGCGCAACTTCATACCCTGTCCACCTTTCTTTATCATAGATCTTCCTGGTTTGTGGATTCGGAGGCAACATCTTGTCGTCAAAACTCCCGAGAATTTCTTCCTGAAAATATTTCCGGTATTCCTTTCCTTTTTCGATAAAATGATCGGGAGAATAATAGGGATGATGAGATCTTGGACTCCAGGTTCTTTTTTCAAATTCCGACATTACGCTGTAAAGAAAAAATTTGTTTCGCTCATGGTCTGAGTCACGAAGAAGCCACTGCACGTGATCCTCTATCTCTTTAACCTGTCGGATCTGTCGTGCTTGCGGGTCAAATGTTTTACGTTTGTCCACGGGCACTTCATTTGATATGATCAATGATGCATTGAAGCCCAGTGAATGTGTAAATTTTTCTAATGCAGTTACGGACCCAAAATTCACGGCCGCATTTTTCGGACCACTGATAAGATGCCTTGGCTGGAACCCCGGTTTTATCAACGCATCGATCCGGTTATACTCAGCGCTTACAGATTCAAATGAAGGAGTTTGTATTCTGCCTTTGTAACCAGTAAAGGTCCACCCACCAACCGGCCCTAGTTTTTCGCCGGATTCAACTCGTTCGATTATTTCAGCGACCGAACTATACTCTATTATTAGGGGACGAGGAGCGACAAGCGTTGCTATTTCAGCGTCTCCGAACTCTGCAAGGTGGCCCCACACATTCCGGTATAAAGGTTCATCCCACACGCGTTGACGCGAGGTAACGTAGCCACTCACCAGGGCCGCATCGATTCGTTTGTCCACAGCTGCCGCATAAAATGCAATCAGTGCTCCTTCAGAATAGCCCGCAACACCAATCTTTACATCCTGGCCAGAGGATTTTTCAAGCCAGTCAACTGCCGCCAAGACTTTTTGCACTTCATAACCAATGAGGTGGCGACCCATATGAAAAGACTGCCTATAGAGCCATTCGCGATACGTCTGCTGATTCTGCTTGCCTTGAAATAAGAATGTTCTGCTGATGAGTACGGGAATTAAGACCTGGAATCCATTCTCGGCAAGATGCCTGGCAAATTGTGAAGCGGCGGGCACTCCCGGAGAGAGACCCACAAGTTGTTCAGGGTCCTGGTCTGCATCCGGAATGGCTATGATGTTTGCAAGAGGTTTTGTCTTTGGTTGCAGCAGGAGTCCTTCACCAAACACTCTATTTAATACAGGCCACCGAACCTGATAGACGATGTACTTGTCCGTTTCGGCAATCCGTTCCGGGTCGTTGTCGACGGAAATTTTTTGCATCAACACATCGGGGTATTTCTCTTCAAGGCCGACGTTGTAGTTAGCGGATGGTTTGACTTTATCCTCAACACCAATACATTTCATGAATCGTCTGCGATTTGGTTCAACCGACGTTTCATAGGCTGACGGCGAGCTCATATCCCGACTCCATAATTTCGATCGACTCGATACAGATTCCTGAATTTTTTCTTCGATGAATTTATGTGCGCCGTCCAACATTTTCACGGAGAGGTCGCCTTGCAATGTGAGCGGGCGCGTGCCTGGCAGCACCTCAGGCATTTTTTGGAAGGGGAAATTTTTAACCTCAGAATCGTTGTTGTTCTGAGCATCGACATTAGTGATAATGAACAAAGCGACGATACAGGCGATTGAAGTTTTAACTTCCATTCGAAATCTATAAGGTATAAGGTATAGGGTATAGGGTATAAGGGCGTCAAAAATTAGGTCTTCAACCGTTGGGCGCTTACTTCTTCAATATCTTATTTGCATTTGTACGGTAAACTTTTTTTAAAATATTATCCTTCAAACCAAAACCGTGCGAGGGCCAATGATAAAACCTGAAATAATAGAAATGTTCGTCTAATGTTTCCAGGATTCGAAATGTAACCTCATACATTTCCGCTTCAGGATCGTTGTCTGTTCCATAAAGAAGTCTGTCCTGATACTTTTCATAAAATGCGGCCATGTAGCGGGGTATGGCTGATGTCTCGCCGAATCGGGCAGCGGCGTCCGCATAAAGGTTTGGATATTTGTCTAACAGCGTTCCCAATATCGTAAGGTCGTATTCACAGTTTGCGTAGTGACAGGCAATAAAGGTAGTTTTAGGATTGTCCCGGACAGCATCTTCCAGGCTCTTGATAAGTTGACCGTGATCGAGAATTCCTTCTTTAGTAAGGTCAATTTTCCATTTGTGTGCGTTCATCAGGCCATCATTAGTGGAATCCATCGGCAAATACATCCAATACGGTTCTGCCACATGAATATTGATCGGTATTTTTAGATCACCACATTTTTTTAATAAGGGTATCATTCGTGGATCGTTGATGTGCGGTCCGAATCCACCCTGATAACGAAGTCCCATTCCTTTGTCGCTCAATTCGCCAACTCCACGTGCTCCTACCTTTACGCACCGTTCCAATTCCTTTACTGCCTTTTCACTCCAGCCCGGTTCATCGTAGCCATTGATGTCAAACCCACACCATAGCTCAAAACGATCTGGATACTTAGCATATTTCGCATAGAGGCTGTCAAATCGTGGACCTGTCGCCCCTGTTAAAATTATCGTCTTTTCAACGCCAGCATCATCCATCGTTTTTACCCATTTCGTCAGTTCCTCGTCTGTTGCTGCGTACGCGTGGCTGTGCATATCAATGGCCGGAAATTTTGCCTTCTTGATCGGCGTAATAGGGACGCGGTAGATCGATTTGGGTCGGAAGTCTTTAAGCTTAAGCTCTGTAACATCCTGAGCGAAAGAGTGGGTACTTCCTAATAATATTAAAAAGGCGATAAAGTTTGAGGGCAGCTTAGTCATATTGTTTATTTTAAAGCTTCGGAAAAAATTTTGTTTAATGCAATACAAAATCATCTGACCTCTCGTAAATCATTTTATTTCCGTGGGAGTCAATGGCCTCAATGACCACGCGGTAGATGCCAAATTTATCAGTAGGAATTTTTTTACTATAAACGTTGTCCCCCTCTGCTCCATCTCCTGCATTGCCATCATCCTGTAGTTCTATCTCGAAAGTTTTCGCGGGATCATTCTTTAAGATAAGTTTCGTTTTTACGGACTGGATTTTCGAGCCATCAAGGATCTTTGCCCGGACCACATTCTCTCCCGTTACCTGTACCCATTGTACTTGAGGAGCAGTGGTATCCCTTCCTTTCACTTCTATTTTGACCACTCCCTGCCGTATGATGTGAAGGAGATTGTCTGGAAGCCAATATTCAGCAAAAAATTCCGTCGTGTGATTTTCGGGACAATGCGATGCAATTAATGGAATGTCATACTTCGCCGACGCACCTACATGATCGTAGTTTCCCCAGTAGTCGGATTTTCTCACGGCAACTCCAAATGGGTTTACGAACTGATCCGCTGTGTGCAGGTCAGTTCGCCAATACTTTTGAGCATCCTTTACCAGGATTACAATTGATTCTCCAGGGTTAGCGATACCGTCACCGTTTCCACTGCCCAACTCAATTGTTTCCGAGTCATTACCTCCTTTGGCGACAGTAAACGTCTTCCCGTCAGCGATCTCGAATTCTTTTATTTCAGGCACGTTCTTCTTCACAGGCATTTCAAAAAAATCAACCCATTCATTTTTATTCCCATCCTGGATGGCAAGTTTGAATTTTACAATCTCAATTCCGGCCTTTACTTGATACGTGAAGGATGTTTGCGGGCTTCGCACTTCACCTGCAGCAATGTCGCCAAAGGTCGATCCATCCTGTTTGAAGATGACGTTGCCGTTTACATCTGATAATTTCGCGCTTACATTTTTTCCGGCAGAAAGTCCTTTGTTGACTAATTTAATTGAAAGTGTAGCGTCTTTCCCTTCCGTTATCCATCCCCTATTTTGAACTTCAACAGAAACAATTCGGATGTTTGGCTTATCTCCTTTTTTGTTGATGCCGATTTCGTGTGAACTACCGTTCAATTGAATGATCAATCTTCCCTGATGGTCGCTGCGAACGTTCTGTTGTGTCTTTTTTAAACTTCTGGTGTCGATATCGTGAATTACATATTCGGTATTTTTTTCATACACAGGAGCAGTGGTGACAGCAACCTTTACAAACGGCAACAATTCGCCTGCGGGGAGGAACTCCCTTACTGAGCATTTAAAACCTCTTCTATCAACGTTTTCTAAGATGGTAAACCCGGGAACATTCCGGTCGGTACGCAGGTCGTAACCCCAAACTGAAAAATCAGGATACACGTCGATGTGGTCCCACTGCGACGGTCTTGCAAGTGGGCTTTCAAACGCTTTTAAAATAAATCCGAACATTTCGCTCATCCCACAGGTGGAATGAGCTGCATCATAAACTTTCCACTCGTAGTTGCTCAATAGTTGTGGCCAAATCCTGTTGAGGTCCTCGTGATAACCACGGATAAAATCTTTATCTCCATAATTCAATCTTAATTTCACGCCGCCATAATTTTTATACATGTCGATGTGCCTGTATTCCGAAGGGAAATCCTTAGGGCCGACAACAAATTCGGCAGAGCCACAAAAATTACCTGCAGCAGATAGTAAGTGAGGATACTTGCCTGCAATCCAAAAAGTCATGAACCCACCCATCGAAAGACCGGAAATTCCACGGTGTTCGCGGTCTGCAAGTGTATTATAATGAGTGTCGATGTGCTCGACCAGCTCCGGAAAGTACAGTGGAAATTGTCGATAGGTTTCAACCGGGCCAACGTTGTACGGACGGACGTAATATTTTTCATCAGGGCTTCGGTTGTAACCATCCGGCTTTACGACGATCACGTCATGGGAGGCAACAAAGTTCGCAATGTTGTCACCCTTGTTTTCATCGCCTTTATCAAAATCTGCGTAATTATCACTGCTTCCGAAATAACGCTGCGACCAGCCGTGATAAAAATAGATCACAGGATATCGCTTCACGGGGTTGTCCGTATACGAGGGAGGCAAAAAAATCCGGTAGTGCCTGATCTCGGCGAATACATTGCTATAGTGTTGAGCATCAATAATTGCAACCTTCTCCTTATTACCTACCTGGGCAGGGGAGGACTTCGTAAACACGAAAATGCCAATCAATAGTAGAATGAGAATTCTCACGGGCTTCATGAGTTCAGGCTTGTTAGTGTTTTACAATCTTAGGTAATTCCCGTTTAAAACCGTTAATGGTTATACGTTAATCGTTTTCCGTTTTCCGCTATCGGTGGGTCTAGTATAGTGTGTGGTTTAATTGACAGCTTGTACCTTGACTTTTAAGCGCAAAAGGCGCAGAAGAATGCACGCAGAAATCGCGGAAGAAAGCCAGCATTCTATTTATGCTTGTTTGGGTTTAATAATGTTAGGAGTATTTCCCTGCGCAACTTTGCGTTCTTTGCGTCTCTGCGGTAAAACATGCACGTGCACACTCACACACTATGGAACGCCGAATGTCCAATGTCGAACTCCGAATGTCGATTGGAATACAAATAACGGATAACAAATAGCTCTGCCACAAAACGCGGTATCATCCGAGGTCGTTAACGGACACTACGCAAATCATTACAACTTATTACAATTCATTACTGAACGATGACATCTTTAAGGATGAGTTCTCCGTTTTGAAAACTGTTGGACAAAACAATTAAACAAAAATTATGAAACTCAAATTAGTGACGATGATGATCGCGATGGTGGCGTTTTCTGCGATCAACGTGAGGGCACAAGTGCCTGACGAGTCCCGCATTAAAGTTCTCAACACAGAGAAACCCGGTGTATTAAAACTGGTTCATGCACTACAGATTGAAGACGGTGTAACGGTCAACTTTATAACCGACGAAGGAATTATTTCAACCGATGAAATCAAAGGATCATATCCTAAAGGAATGTCAAAAAGGTACGATGTCAGAAAGATCGATAAAGATTTCTGGATGGAGGTAAGCACTCCCCGCTTAAGTGTTACCTATCATATCATTCCTTCCAGCGACGGAAAGACATTCACGTCCAACCTGGAAAAGGCTGTACATAAATATGATGTGATCGTTGCCTCAAGAGAATAGTATAGCCTCAATAGTTGGGGGTTGATACAGAGATTAGATCACTTGCAGGGGATTTGGATTCAGTGCAGCGTCTCTTGAAGTGGTCGATCTCATTATCGGTTCAGGTGTCGAGCTTAGGAAGGAGAGCGAAACACCTGGACCTTTGATTTTTAATATATCACATTTGGCCTTGAATGTTACATCCTTCCATATCTATCGACATTGGGAGTTGGAT
>DATHIE010000422.1:0-6270 GCA_035316905.1 Chryseolinea sp.
CCTGGAAGTAGCGAACAAGGACGGGCTGGATCAGACAATTATCAAAGTTTATAACAAAAGGGGACTGTTGCTCTACGAATCGGACGAGTTTGAGCGGGACTGGGATGGAACATTCAATGGCGAGCTACTGCCAGTAGACACTTACTATTACACTATCGTTGTTAAGCTTCCTTATGTGAGGCAGACGTATAAGGGAGTGGTAACGATATTGTATTAGTTATGAGTTATGAGTTATGAGTTTTTGTGTGAGTGTGGGTTTGGGTGTGCGATTTATGAAGTGCGGTGGAAGAATCTAGTAGTCGTATACCACACCATGCCCTCGCCCCAAGTCCCGCCTCCGCGAGACGCTACGGACGGACAGGCATAACTCATAACTCATAGCCTAACGACATCATTATTCAAAAGGGGAGTTCCACCACTCATCTGTTCCTTGAATCGGGACAAGTGATCAAAGGGATATTCACTCTTGCGATCATAAATCCAGGAAACAGGTTCGGAGAAATGGCCTTATTGGATATGCAAAAGCGTTCCGCCAAATTTAGTTGCAGATACCGATGTGTCTTGCTATGCCATGCAGTTTGAACTTCTTGATACGAAGGAGGGACTAGCTGGAATCAAAATGAAGATATTGACAAATCTTGGTGCATCATTGTCATCACGCCTCCGTACGGCTAACAAAGAGTTGGCAAGTTTCACGTAGTCCGGGTTTTTCATCGCAGCACTCCCACCATTACATTATTCTTCAGGTACACCTGCCGTCGACCGATCAAAGGGTTTCTGACCAAAATTCCCTATGACTGTGGAATTCATTCCTCAATACATCGAGAGTGAATGTTCGAATAATGTTGTCACACTGATTGTACCACTCATTTTGGAATGGCATGAAATTTATCAGTTCAACTGATACTTAACATCAGATGTTTTACTGCCAACAAACATGAGAAAACTTTGGTACGTCTTTGCACTCTTAATTTTTTTCATTCCAACGATACCTTTATTTTCTCAAGACAATGATTCAAAACCTAAGATCACAGGTCAAACCCCATCGCCGCTGACCACGCAAGAGAACACGCCGTTCACCATAACGCTGGACAACCTGATCGTCACCGATGCCGATCCTTTGCCTGTCTACCCAGATGGATTTACACTGGAACTCAACTCCGGAAAGGATTATGAATTTAGTGGGGCTACGGTCACACCAAAGGCGGGTTTCTCCGGCCAACTAAAAGTTCGTGTTCGAGTCCTTGACGGCGAGAATAACAGCGATTGGTTTGATTTTAAGGTTACCCTGATAGCCGCACCAAATGTCGCACCTCAGATAACGGGACAAACCCCTATTACTATAAATCAAGGTCAGAGTTCGACCATAAGTCTCTCTCAAATAACGGTGACCGATCCCGACGATAACTATCCCACTGGTTTTGCGCTCAAACTGTATGCTGGTAGTAATTATACCTTCAGTGGAAGGACATTGACGCCGGCGCCGAATTTTTCCGGACAACTAAAAGTCCCTGTTTCAGTGAACGACGGTGAGGCTGAAAGCAATGTTTTTGAACTTACGATCGATGTAGTTGCACCTCAGAATGTAGCACCTCAGATAACGGGTCAATCACCGATTTCAATCAATCAAGGACAAAATGTCGCCATTTCGCTAACGCAGCTGACGGTGACCGATCCTGACGATAGTTATCCATCGGGTTTTACGTTGACCGTTAACAGCGGTCCCAACTATACAGTTAGTGGGTTGACCGTTACTCCCCTGGCGACTTTTTTTGGTGATCTTAAAGTCCAGGTTTCCGTTAACGATGGCGAGGCTGAAAGTAATGTTTTTGAATTGACGATAAATATTCTGGAACTAGTGAATGCTGTTCCGATAATTACAGGGCAGACCCCCCTGGCAATTAACCAGGGTGAGAGCCTTACTATTACACTCGCTCAATTAACTGTCGTCGACCTGGATGACACTTATCCCAGCGATTTTACATTAACTGTTTACAGCGGCACCAGTTATACTTTTAGCGGAACCACCATAACACCAAGCGCAAACTTTTCGGGCACGTTGACGGTACCCGTAAGCGTAAATGATGGTCAAAATGAAAGTCCAAAGTTTAATCTCAAAGTTCAGGTAAACAAATTGCAAAACGCCGAGCCCAAGATAACTGGTCAGGTTGCGTTGTCAATCAACCAAGGCCAATCACTCACGATTGCATTCAGCCATCTCGTTGTTACAGATTCTGATAATACGTATCCAACTGGATTTACCTTAACTGTGTATGCTGGTAACAAATACTCAGTGGCAGGAAACACAATAACGCCGGAGGCTAATTTCTCAGGCGATCTAAAGGTTCCGGTGAGTGTTAACGATGGACAGAACGAAAGCAAAAAATTTGATCTCAAGGTTCAAGTAAACACATTGCAGAACGCCGAGCCCAAGATAACCGGTCAGGTTCCGTTGTCAATCAGCCAAGGCCAATCGCTCATGATTGCATTCAGCCATCTCGTTGTTACAGATCCTGATAATACGTATCCAACTGGATTTACGTTGACCGCATACGCAGGTAACAACTACACAGTGACAGGAAACACTATAACGCCAGGCGCTAATTTTTCTGGTAATCTAAAGGTTCCGGTGAGTGTTAACGATGGGCAAAATGAAAGCAAAAAATTTGATCTCAAAATTGAAGTCCTTAAAGTGGAACCTGCCGCCCCACAGATCACAGCGCAAAAACCACTGACAACGAATGAAGAACAGCCAATTGCAATTAACCTTTCTGACCTGACAGTTGTTGACCCTGACAATACTTACCCGCAGGGGTTTACCTTGAAAATTTCTCCCGGACAGAACTATTCGGCTGCTGGGTCGACGATAACCCCAGGTAAAGATTATTCGGGTCAGCTTGCGGTATCGATCAGAGTCAACGATGGAAAGAATGATAGTGCTCCCTTCGATCTTCAAATCACTGTAGCACCCGTCAACGATCCACCTGTTATCACGGGACAAAAGAAATTGGACACCGATCAGGCGATTCCATTAACGTTGAAGCTCTCAGATCTTAATGTCACGGATCCTGATAACACATTCCCTACGGATTTTGCGCTGAGTATAAAACCCGGCGCCAATTATGTCGCTGCTGGTACAGTTATAAATCCGACACCGGCATTTTCTGGCAAATTGAATGTAACTGTATCGGTCAGTGATGGATCTGCAAGCAGCCCGGATTTTATTCTCGAGGTTACTGTCAGATCAACCAAAACAAATGTTCCTCCGCAGATTGTCGGACAAAAAGCAATCAGCATAACTCAAAGTACTGCGGTCACATTGCAACTATCTCATTTGGTGGTAGAAGATCCGGACAATGCTTACCCTGTTGGTTTTAGCATCAAAGTTTCCCCGGGAGCTAATTATACATTGAATGGAGCGACGATAACACCTGCCTCGAGCTTTGTGAGCGGTACTCTCTCAGTTGGCGTGAGAGTTAACGATGGAACGGATGACAGCAACCTCTTTCAAGTAAAGATCCAGGTCGCGCCGATCTCAGCGACGCCGAGAATAAACGGCCAAAGCGAACTTACGATGATGGAGGACAGTATCATTACAATTACACTTGCGGATCTGATTGTTACAGATGCCGATAATCCAGGTTACCCGAAAGGCTTTACGTTAAAAGTATTGGGTGATAGTGAAGGAGTGTACCAGGCTAGTGGCGCTACAGTCAGACCTGCTCCTGATCTTAATGGATTTATTGAAGTAGGTGTTACCGTGAGTGATGGTGTTAATACCAGCGAGGAATTCAGGTTGGCAATTTTTGTCAATCCCGTAAACGACGCCCCCAGAATCACGCAGCTCGAGACCACACCACTAACCTATGAGCCTGGAACAGATCCGGCAGAACTCTTTCGGCGCCTGGTACTCGCAGACGTGGACAATGAATACTTAAGCATGGCGGAAATCGGCTTTCGTCCCACAAACTTTAGCGCCCGAAACGATGAGATTCTTTTTGATTTTGATACCACCAAAATCAGAGTGATCCGTGATCCCAAGGGAATCTTGTTTCTCATTGGGTATGCGACCGTTGGTGAATACCAGGATGCGCTGCGTTCAATGACATACAACTACCGGATCACACAGGACGCGAATGGCAAACAGGAAGGAATATTGTCGGGTTCGAGGATAGTATATGTGAATGTTAACGATGGGCAAAGCATCAGTCTTAATTCGGAGAGAACGATCGAAATGGAGGCTAAAGTCATGGTAGACATTCCGTCTGCATTTACGCCTAACGGTGACAACGCAAATGATACCTGGCACCTGGAAGTAGCGAACAAGGACGGGCTGGATCAGACAATTATCAAAGTTTATAACAAAAGGGGACTGTTGCTCTACGAATCGGACGAGTTTGAGCGGGACTGGGATGGAACATTCAATGGCGAGCTACTGCCTGTAGACACTTACTATTACACTATCGTTGTCAAGCTTCCGTATGTTAGACAGACATATAAGGGAGTGGTGACGATATTGTATTAGTGCCGTGGAACAATCTTACAGTCGTAAACTATGCCATGCTACCTCGCCCTAACTCCCGCCTCCGCGAGACGCTACGGACGGGCAGGCCTAACTTCTAACGAAAGAGCGTAGAAATTTGATTACTTGACATTAAAATGCTCCGCGATTGACGAGGAAGATCGCGGGTGTGTTTATCTCCAACGGGGGCAAACCTCACGATAGTTAACGCAACTGACGTTTGACTTTATTTTGCCCCGCCGCGCCCGGATTGGTGAAATGCGTTCCTGATTAGTTGTCTAATTTCTCTTTTGCCTTGGCCGCTTTTTTGGCTTGAGCATCGGCATGTTTGCGGGCTTTTTGCGCTTTCTTTTCCGTCTTGTAAGCACTCTTTGAGGCTTTCGCGGAATTTGTGGCAGCTGTCTCTACGCGCTGCGCCTCCTGAGCTTCCAGTTTGCTATCGGACTTTTTGTCCTTCAGGTCTGACAAGGTTTTAGCATCGGCTGTCTTTTGAATTTGCCGTTGTTCTTCACTCGTAGATACCTCTTGCCCCAAAGCTTCGTTTGTTAATAAGACTGAACTTCCTAAAGCTAACGTAAGAACTAGTGTTTTTATTTTCATGATGTAATGCACCACATAAGAGCAGCACCTCTTTACAAAAGCTATTACCATACCAAGGTGCTTGCTTTGCGACAACAAACATGAATGTAAATCTTGATCAACAAATATTGCTCTCACAGCCCCCATTACGTTACTATTTTTTGAGATATTAATGAGACCAGGATTGGGCCACCATTTTAAGCATTATGATAGCCAGCTGGGAGGTTCACGTCGGAAAATAATGACCTGTTTGGCGCGATTTTGCCCCAATGACCCGGGCAAAAATCAAATGTTGTCTACTGTTCAAACCGAGGACGAAATTTTCAACATTGAGCGCAGAAGACGCTCCAATCAATCCATTGCAATCTCTCCCAATGGATACTATATTTCAGATATTCACACTTTATTCTGTTTCCTTTTGTTGGCTAAGTCCATTAAACGCACGGATAATATTTTATCCACAATAGGGAGCTCAGCAGCGGGCCATGTCAATGGAAGGAATACAGTGAAGGTTGATCCTTCATTTTTTTTACTTTTTGCAAAGATAAAGCCCATGTGATTTGTGAGGATCTTTTTACATATGGCCAGGCCTATTCCGGTACCTTCAGGATATTCCTTATCAGTAAGTCGCTGGAAAAGGTTGAAGATCTTGTCAAGATACTTTTCTTCGAATCCGATGCCATTGTCTTGTACACTGATTGCAGCATAGCTAATGTCCTGCTTTAATAGTTGTTGTATAGGAGAGTCTTCCGGTGTCACTTTTTTTGCGATTATGTCGATCACAGGACTTCCATTATTGAACTTTAAAGCATTGCTAATAAGATTGTGGAAAAGCTGATTCATTTGAATTGGCTCTGCTTGAATAACCGGCAGTAAAGGAACGTTAATGACGGCCTTTTTCTCAACGATCATCTTTTCAAAGTCTTTCAATACATTCTTCAGCGTGTCATTTAAGTCTACTGTGGTGAAATTATCGTGATTATTAATAAGAGTTGAAAAGCTGAGAAGGCTTTTTAAGAGGCTTGACAATTTGAAGGCAGATGCATTTATCTTGTCTGAGTACTTCTTGCCGTAGGTATTCAAATTACCTTCCGGGCCCGACATCATGCTTGAGAAGGTCATGATCTTTCTCAGAGGCTCTTGCAAATCATGGCTCGAAATGAAGGCAT
>DATHIE010000423.1:0-3481 GCA_035316905.1 Chryseolinea sp.
CCAATAGAAGGAAATGGCACAGCTGACAGTCATGTATTGGCCGTGAATGTTGACGAAAAAAAATTGTATGAACTTTACAATGCGAATGTAAATGGTAATGGATGGGAGGCTTCGAGCGGCGCTGTTTTTGACCTCGCGAAAACTGAATACCGTTCCGCAGGCTGGACTTCAGCAGACGCGGCAGGCATGGCTATCTTTCCCTGCCTCGTTCGGTACGACGAAGTAGCTTCGGGTGAGATAGATCACGCAATTCGGTTTACGTTACCGAAAGCAAAAGTAACAAAGGGCTATATTTTACCTGCCCGACACGTTGTGAACGGCGGCAATCTTGATAATACCGTGCCAACACCCTTCGGCATGCGCCTTAGGCTGCGCGATAGTTTTGTAATAACCGGGTTTTCGCCAGAGAATCAAGTCATTCTTAAGGCCATGAAAAAATATGGCATCATCCTCACGGACATCGGTTCCAGTTTCTACATTAGTGGTGCCCCGGATGAACGATGGGATAACGACGACCTGCAGCAATTGAAAAATGTAAAGGCGTCGGACTTTGAGGTCCTGGAGATCGGTACCATTACAGGGGGTTGAACTCGCTCAATGTAGGATGCATGAAAATACATTTTTTGTTATCCGGAACACTCTCGATCTTAGTTGTTCATTTTTTTATAAGTTGTGAACATTCACCTGATGGTCACAACACAAGTCTCTTTACACCACTAACGCCAGAAGCTACAGGAATCTCATTCATCAATGTGAATGCTGAAGATGCAGACCACAACATCCTGCAATACGAATATTTCTATAACGGTGGTGGCGTTGGTTTGGGAGATATCAACAACGACGGTCTGGTGGATATTTATTTCAGCTCAAATCAGGGAGATAATAAATTATTCCTTAACAAAGGAAATCTTTTCTTTGAGGACATCACAAAAAAAGCAGGTGTAGCTGCCGCGAGCGGATGGAAAACTGGGATTGCTATGGTCGACATCAACGCCGATGGGTTTCTCGATATTTACCTTTCCCGATCAGGGTCGGGGAAACCCAACGAAAGGGAGAATATTTTATTCATCAACAATAAGGACCTGACGTTTACAGATCAGGCGAAAGCCCATGGCCTCAATGATGATTCCTACAGCACACAGGCATCGTTCCTTGATTACGATCGCGATGGCGACCTGGATGTCTTTTTATTAAATCATTCCCGACTGACCATTTCAAACTCATTTGACATCAGGGACCGCAACGCCAACAGGAGAGTGAATTATGTGGGCAATAAACTTTATAGAAATGATGGACAGAAATTTCATGACGTAAGCGATTCTATCGGCATATACGGGCCCGCTTCTAACTATGGTTTGGGGATTGCCTATGGCGACATTAACAACGATGGATGGATGGATATCTATACTACGAATGATTATACGGGTAAAGACAAACTACTGATGAATGACCACGGCCATTCCTTTCTTGAAGTCAGTGATAGTCTGCTAACACACATGTCGCAGTTTTCAATGGGAGTTGATATAGCCGATGTGAACAATGACGGACTCATGGATATTTTCTCCCTCGATATGTTGCCGGAAAGTAATAAACGTCAGAAAGAATTGCTCTGGCCTAATAAATATGATGTATATGCAGCCATGGTGAAAAATGGACTTCATCATCAGTATATGCGCAACATGTTACACCTGAACAATGGAGATGGCTCTTTCAGTGAGATCGGACAACTCGCCGGAGTATCTAACACAGACTGGAGCTGGGCCGCATTAATTGCTGATTTTGATAACGATGGCCTTCAGGATCTTTTTGCATCGAACGGTTTCAAAAGAGAATTTATCAACAATGATTTTCTGAAATACAAAGCTGACTTGCTGATCAAGGTAAAGCGGGGGAAAAAATATGATAAGATAGATGACATCATCAGCAAGATGCCTTCGAATAAAGTACATAATTACATTTTTCAAAACAGGGGTGGGTTATCATTCAAGGATGTATCATTGGATTGGGGTTTTTCGAAAGAAGGCCTGACCAATGGAGCGGCATATGCCGACCTGGACAACGACGGAGACCTTGACCTGGTGTTGAACCAGTTGGATGAATTGGCAACAATCTACCGCAACAATGCCGACCAATTGGAAAAGAATAATTACCTGAAAATTAGACTTCTGGGTGCAGATCAGAATCGTTACGGGTTAGGGGCTACCGCAACGCTTTATAGTGGAGGTAAGTTGATGAAGCGAACACTTTGTCCATATAAAGGTTTTCAATCCTCCATGGAGCCTGTTCTGTTTTTTGGACTGGACACACTTCGCACCATTGATTCTCTCGTTATAGAATGGCCAGCCGGCAACATTCAACGATGGAAACAACTTGAAGTGAATCAGTTCTTAACAGTACAAGAGAAAGACGCAGTGTCCAAACAAAAACAGAATATGTTAGCTGAAGGGTTATTTATTCAGGAAGATAAGTCGATACCATTCCGTCACCGCGAGAACGAATTTATTGACTTCCGGGTGCAGTCGCTTTTACCAAGAACGTATTCGGCGGGCGGTCCTGCAATGGCTGCCGGCGATGTAAACAACGACGGACTCATGGACCTTTTTTTTGGAGGAGCTAAAGATCAGGTGAGCAGAATCTTCCTCAAGCAATCGAATGGAAGCTATATCGAAAAAGGGCAGCCTGATTTCAAAGCAGATGCCGGTTCAGAAGAGGTCGACGCAGTATTTTTTGATATGGATAAGGATTTGGACATGGACCTGTACGTCGTAAGCGGAGGCAGCGATTTTAGAATATCCAGTCCGTTGTTACAGGACCACTTGTATTCAAACGATGGTAAAGGAAATTTCACCAGGTTTCCGCTACCCTCATTTTATTCCAGTGGTTCGTGTGTGCGCCCAGCCGATGTTGACCAGGATGGTGATCTGGATTTATTTGTTGGTGGTAGAATTATACCAGGCCGGTATCCGCAAGCGCCGGAAAGTTATTTTTTGATAAACGATGGAAAAGGTAATTTTTCAAATTCAAACTCGGTGCTGCCCCATTCGTCCATCGGGATGGTGACTGATGCGAACTGGATGGACCTCAACAAAGACAATTGGCCTGACCTGATGGTGGTGGGCGAGTGGATGCCTATTACTATTTACCTCAATGAAAAAGGAGAGTTAAAGGATAGGACCGGTAACTACATAAAAGACAAAACGAACGGATGGTGGAACCGGATCCTGAGTGAAGATTTTGACAATGATGGAGATAAAGATCTTGTAGTGGGAAATTTTGGGATGAACAATCAATTTAAAGCTTCCATCACCCGGCCAGTTACATTATATTATTCAGACTATGATGCCAATGGCTCACTGGATCCCATCATGAATTATTTTATTGGTGACAAAAGTTATCCATCACCCACACGCGACGAACTTGTCGATCAGCTACCTTCGTTTCGAAAACGCTTTCCTGATTATGCTTCTTATGCAAAAGCGAC
>DATHIE010000424.1:0-14125 GCA_035316905.1 Chryseolinea sp.
CATGGTTCATAGATCTGCTGAATATAAATCTCAATAACCATTCGCTGACGGAGGCTTTACGAAGGATAAATCTGTATATGTCCGCCATAAAAAGGGATGGGGTAAGGATTACAGAAAACCTTGATTTTACCCCGGCGTAAGGCTTAAGACATAATGCAATACCTGATTTCCTCGTCCGCTGCCTTTTAACTGAAATATTTTTGGTGATAGCGTTGCAGATCTGGATTAAATCAATCTACTTTGAAACACAAAGTACTTTTAATCCGTTAAGAAAAGCCATGAAAACATCATCAGAAGTGTTGGACATCCCTGCAAAAGTCAAGGATGGTACCGTTGTCAAATCGATCCTCGACCAGAATATGATTCTTGGATATGGCCTGTTGCTGGTCTCCATTGGATTGTTTTGGACAGGTGAATTCAGCATAGAAAGTGGAGAAGGGAAGACGTTCACACTTTTTGTCGCTCACTACGTGCTGGCCATTGTCTACGCCATTTATCTATTGTCAGTCGGGATGTATGGTATCCGAAAGAGCTGGAAAAAAGAAAACATCAGCGTCACAGTCATTTTATTAAACCTTTTCCTTGTCAGTGCTTTTGCATTGAATCGCGAGATGACGGTATTCGAAAAATCCGTCGAATGGCTTTGCGTGTATATCACTGTTGCTTCAGTCACATTATTGAGTTTTCACTATTACAAATTTATTCCGGTATGGATTAATAAATTTCAACACTTTTTCCTTGGCAGTGGCATAGTCTTGTTTATTTATCAGGCATTGTTTGTGGCGAAGATGTACGGCGTCGGGACTGTAGGAATTATTTTTTTCGGAATCGGCGCTCATGCTTTTGTACCGATCACATTGATCGTCGCTTCTCTATCCATTATAAAATATTACAATGGAAGACTTCAGTACCGGTGGCTGGTTGCTGGACTTGCTATCACCGTCTTGTTTGCGTCGGCGTTTGTAAAGGAATGGAGCAAGAGGGCAAGTGAGATTGAAAGACTATCTAACCAATCGGTGTTAAAACCTGATTCTCAACTTCCGGCCTGGATAAGGGTCGGTCAATGGATTCCGGTTGATTGGATCACCCATAAACTGCTGCGATCCGATCTCGTGTACACCACCAGTAAACCTGATGGTGGAAGTTGGTTCGAAATGCCCAGAAGGTCTTCCTGGGCCGAGGCACGCAAACACGATCCATTAGTTTTCATCTCAAGCCATTTTTCGAAGAGTAACCTTCCGGAGGAGGATCGAATAAAAATCATACAGGCAATATCCGGCTCGCGCCACGATGCCCAGGAACGACTGTGGGAGGGCGACAATCTCTTAACATCTTACATTGTGTCAGATATCGAGCTCTTTCCGGATCTGCGAATCGCCTACACTGAAAAGTATCTCAACGTTAGCAACGCTAACTATAGACGGTGGTGGGGTAATTCACAGGAGGCGATCTACACATTCCAACTTCCAGAAGGGTCGGTGGTCACGTCGCTTTCTTTGTGGATTGATGGCAAAGAGGAAAAAGGTATTCTGACGTCAAAACAAAAGGCGCAACAGGCTTATGAAACCATTGTCGGTCGCGAAGCACGGGATCCATCGATGATCCATTGGCAGGAGGGAAATACGGTTTCGGTCAGGGTTTTTCCCTGCACACCTGACGAAGAAAGGAAATTCAAGATTGGCATAACCTCGCCGTTGGTTGAGGAGGATGGTAAAATCCTGTATAAGAACATTACCTTCCAGGGACCCAATGCAACAAATGCACACGAAACCATTCGCCTGAGTTTGGCCGGTTCTTCGAATGGAGTTGAAATGCCTTCCGGCTTTTCACGCGATGAAACCGGTGACTTCATTCATGAGGGGACGTATAATGAAGAGATGCGCTTTGAGGTCGAATCTACTCCGTTAAAGTCAGATAATCGATTCGTGTTTCTGGGTTCACAATACACATTGACTGAGTACGAACCGACTTATGTGCCATTCGTTGCGACGGACATCTACCTTGACCTTAACAACAGTTGGCTGCATCGAGAAATAGAATTCTTTCGGTCAGTTAAAAATCAAAGAAATGTCTTTATTTCCACCGATAACGGGTTTGTAAGACTTACGGACGAGAACTGGGATCTAATTGACAATATCAAGAATAATAATTTTTCAGTATTTCCATTCCATCAGATAAATGATACTGCGAATGCATTAGTGGTCACAAAAGGGAAACGGCTGTCACCTTATTTGCAAGACATTAAAGAAAGCTCATTTGGGACGGCATTGAGGGATTTTTTCTCTTCCGCCAATAAAGTGCACGTCTACAATCTAGGAAATGACGTTCCGATGTACATCAGGTCATTGAGAGAATTCCGTGCATTTGAATTTGGCAGCGGAACCCTTGAGGGAATAGCTTCGCTTCTTACGTCCAATAAGTTTCCGCAGGTCGCTGAGGATGATAATACGGTCGTATTGCACGATTCTCAAATGAAAATATCACGGTCTAATGCCGTGGTCGAACAAAGCAATGCACCCGATCACCTTGCAAGGCTGTTTGCCTATAACAATATCATGAGGAAGGTCGGAAGCACTTATTTTACCAAGGACTATATCAATGACGAGCTTGTTACGGAGGCATCTATGGCATACGTTGTGTCACCGGTCTCAAGCCTCGTGGTTTTAGAGTCGGCCGAAGATTACGAACGTTTT
This sequence comes from Chryseolinea sp., assembly GCA_035316905.1. GTDB lineage: Bacteria > Bacteroidota > Bacteroidia > Cytophagales > Cyclobacteriaceae > Chryseolinea. Next base: position 2,694 of record DATHIE010000424.1, read on the forward strand.
GATATAAAGGACAACAACTTGAGCCTGCACAATGCCGCCCGCAGACACTCAGGCGCAGTACCGGAACCACATGAGTGGGCTTTGATTGGACTTTTCGGACTGTTCGTTGTGTTTGTGATCGTGCGCAAAGCAAAGTTTTTCCCCATTCTATGAGCGCATTTGTGCCGTCAATTGCCGAAGGCAGGCATTTTTATTTGTTAGCTGCGTTAGTAGGATTGGCTATTGTCGGAGCGATCGCAGCATTCCCTATTAAATACTTTTCAGGTGCAAATTGTATCATTGGCGTCTGCCTCCTTCCGTTTGCTTTCTTTCGAAACGGTCCGACCCGTTTTAATTATTTCTATTTAATCACGATAATGCTCTTTAGCGTAATGGCTATTTTTTACAACATGAGAGTATTCTACTTTATAGCGTTGTCCGCCTATGTATTGTTTGTTGTTGAGGTATTCTCCGGCCGTGTTGATTCATTGATATTGTTTCTCCTCGTTACAATTTGTCCCATTTTCTCGCAGGTCGTTGGTATACTAGGTTTTCCAATACGGCTGCAGTTGAGTCAATGGTCCGGATCTATCCTTCAATTCACAGGATTGCATGTAACCGTGGAGGGGAATACCATGACCTTAAACAGTACCGACTTTGCTGTAGACGAGGCGTGTATGGGCCTTAACATGCTGGTGATTTCTCTTTTAATGGGAGTATTTGTGATTCTCCACCAATACAGGACGACGGGTCTACGCCTTTCCTTTAAGTTGCTGCTCATTTTCTTTTTGGCAGTCTTTCTTTTGAATATATGTTCTAATGTAATGAGGATCGTATTTCTGGTTGCATTCGGTATTCTTCCCCAAAATGTATGGCATGAGGTCGTTGGAATTTCGTGCCTGGTCTTATATGTCATGGTTCCATTGTATTTTCTGGCGGCAATACTCATTAAGTATTTCGGTAAACGGCCAGACCTAGCGTCTGCAAGGCGAGCATTTTCAGGTAGCCATGCGGTTGTTGGTGCCGTGCTAGGATCTGTGATTTTATGCCTGGGATTTAAGGTCCATAAAGACAGAGAAGAGGTATATACGGAAGGAGTAGCGAACGTTCAACTCGCGGGCATGAAGGCCGAGTACATCGGCAGTGGAATCACAAAATTTAATACTGAGGAAGTGTTGGTTTACGTAAAGTCCATCCCACAGTTTTTCACAAGCGAACATACTCCCTTATTTTGCTGGAAGGGGAGTGGTTACCAGATAAAGAAATTGAGTAAAACAACGGTTGATGGACTTGAAGTGTATACCGGAGTATTGGAGAAAGGGGACGAAAGGCTTTATACTGCATGGTGGTATTTCAATGGATCTGTTCATACAATTGATCAGTTCACTTGGAGAAGTGTGATGCTTAAGGGAGGTAGGGGATTTTCACTAATTAATATAACCGCATCGAACGAATCGAACTTACACGATTTTGTTAAGAACATTCTTAGTAAACAACTATTAACTATTAATGACTAATGGATTCAGGTCAATGCATGCAGCCGGAGAGACAGATAAAGAAGTTATTATGGATAGTGATCGTCGGTTTAATGCTAAGCGGGATAACGGCTTTTCCATTGGAGACTGAATTGTCGCTCGCAGTGTCGTTACTTTATTTTGTCGGAATGAACAATACCGTCTTCGGTTGGATAACATTGGTCCATTCGGGCGTGGTTGACACGTATTCTAAGTTTCCCTTCGTGGCCTACGGAACCGACTGGCTTGCATTCGCTCACCTTGTTTTTGCCGTGTTATTCATTGGCCCGTTGAAAGATCCTGTCAAAAATATCTGGGTTATTGAATTCGGGATCATTTCCAGTGTAGCCATTGTACCCTTTGCATTTGTCGCTGGCTACTTTCGAGGTATTCCGTTTTTCTGGCAACTCATCGACTGCTCATTCGGAATAATTTGTGGTACTCTCTTATTGATTTGCCGATTCCGCATTAAACAAATGGAATTACTTTGCAATAACTTTCCTTAAGCCAATTTGTTTATAGAGACTTTGAATACGTCGATTGGCTTTTCCATCCCGCGAAGGGGTTCTTCTCCGAGATATTCAATGCATGTTTTTCCAGGAGAGATCTGATCATATACTTGTCTTGAAATTAGAAACTCGGTACCGTATTTTTTGTTTAGCTGCTCAATTCGCGACGCAACAATTACGGGAGTTCCGCTGATTGAAAACTGCTTTCGTTGTTCATTGCCGATGTTGCCGGTGACAACCCATCCTGAATGCAGTCCGATGCCAATTCGCGTAGCGGGAATCAGGTGTTCGTTAGATGCATTTTCCAATTGTCGCAGGATGTTTATACCAGCCTGGAAAGCCATGTCCGCATGAAGTGAATTCTCAACTGGAGAACCAAAGCAAGCCATCAGTCCGTCACCCAGGATCTGGAACACGACGCCCTGATGAAGGTTGATAATGTCAATGAGCGGTCCAAGGCATTTGTTCTGGTATTCGTTAACTTCTTCTGCGGAATGTGTGTCGGCGAAGTTTGTAAAATTCCGGATGTCGACGAACATGATGGTCGCTTCCCGCCGTTTGGTGGCTCCTTTATCTTCAATGATCGCTCTCGAAACTTCCCTTGACACCTGTTGTCCGAACAAAAATTCAACCTTGTCTTTTTCTTCCTGGAATTTTAACGCAGACTTAATTCTCTTCTTTAGTTCGGCAGATACAAAAGCTGCCGCACCACCGGAAAGAGCGAGGAGGAGACATCGCAGGTAGTAAGAATTTGCCGGAACAACAGCTTTTGCATTAGAAATGAGATCCACTTTTTCGAATGCGTAATAAACGACGCCTGCATAGAGCAGTGCGGATAATAAACCAGCAAAAATGTTTACGCGATAATCAAGATGCAGAATTGAAAGCGTGATCAGTGGAAAGTATATCAGCATGACCGGTGTATCGATGAAGGAGAGCATTTTGAGATCTCCCATGATGAATACCATTATAAATGAAGGTATACTGATTTCTATGATCGTATGCGTGATCTTATAACGCAATGAAGTCCGCTGCGCAGAAATCATTCTTTTCTTCAGGAACCGGATATTTGCCAGCTGGAAAATGATGAAGAATATTATGAATCCAATAATCTTTGAGAACGTCTTGAATCCGCCGTAGTATTCGGAAAGATTTCTCTCCAGGAAAATGTAATTGAGGAACGCGACGACCAGGATCGTAGAAAAAAAGCAGATAAGCAGGAGTGAGCGCGTGTACTCGCTTTTCAATTCCTCCACCTCAAGACTTGCACTATGATCCGGAAACTTAAACATCCCTATCTATTAAAGTTACGTTATTCCCGACTCCCTATACCCTATACTGTTAAACCGTATTGTTACCCTACATTACTTGAGTGTTGAGTGTTGTTTTATTGAATGTTGAGTGTTCTATTTAGAAAGTAGTATGTTTAAAAAGAAACACTCAACATTCAACACTCAATATGTCAACACTCAGGTATTTTCTGCAACATTTTTACACTAACCCTATACCCTATACCGTATACCTACCTATGAAGTCTTCTTATAATTGAGCACAGCCCACGTATTCAGGACCACAGCAAATATTCCCACAATGATCAGGTGGCGCCATACATCTCTAAAACCACTTCCCTTGAGTATTACCATCCGCATGACTTCGATCAGATAGCTCACCGGGTTGAGCTTCGATATGAATTTTGCCCATTCAGGCATGCTGTCCGTAGAAGTAAAAAGTCCTCCTAGTAGAATGAATATCATCATAAAAAAGAACATGATGAACATAGCCTGTTGTTGGGTTTCGCAGATAGTGGAGATCAATAGTCCTAGTCCTAATACGCTCAAAAGGTAAACAGCCACGAAAACATATAACACGAGAAGACTTCCAAGAGGAACTATGCCATAGATCAGCCAGGAGATTAGCAGGCCTATCGAAAAGACTACATTGCCGAGAACCCAGAATGGGATCAACTTGCCCAGGATAAAATGATGTTTGCGGATGGGTGTTACGTTGATCTGCTCAATCGTGCCTACTTCTTTTTCTTTGACGATATTGAGCGCAGAAAGGAACCCACCGATCATGGTCACCAGTATGGCAAGGATACCCGGTACCATAAACACACGATAGTTCATGAGGATGTTGAACCAACTAGAAGAAACCACTTCAATTACAGGTTGATTGCCAATACTGTTTGAAGAAGGGGCCAGCTCTAATCGCAGATCATCGTTGTACATCTTCAGGATGCTTGCCAGGTATGCTGCGCCAAGGTTTGCCTTCACGCCGTTTATAGCGTTCACAGCAATGAACAATTTATTCTCGCTTTCGCGGATCAGCTTTTTTTCAAATGAAGCCGGGATCTCAAGAAGAAGATCAGCCTTATCTTGCTCGATCAATTCGAATGCCTCGTCATATGATGAGTTTGCTCCGGTCAGTCTGAAGTACCCTGAGGCGGTGATTTTGTTGACTAGTCGCTGCGAGTATGGTGATTGATCATGGTCCACTACAGCTATGTTGATGTTTTTTATTTCATAGTCCGCGGCTAATGGTAAGATCATAAGCTGCACGGCAGGCACTACCAGGATCATTGCGAGTATGATCTTGTTCCTGAATATTTGCTTGAATTCCTTTTGCAATAAAAATTTTATCGTTCTCATGCAAGGCGTATTTTAAAAGTCTTAAGGCTTACGATCAGAAGGAAAATGGTCATGCCGGTGAGAATCAAAGATTCCTTCCAAATGCCAGAAAAACCAAGACCCTTGATCATTATCGATTTCACGATGATATAAAACCATTTTGCCGGAACAATATTTGAAATTACCTGGAGTGCCACGGGCATGTTTTCAATAGGAAACATGAACCCGCTGAACAATATTGTCGGAAGCATCATTCCCATGAGAGATATAAGCATTGCCACTTGTTGTGACGCCGTCTTCACGGAGATAAAAATACCTATCGTTAGACACGTAATGATGAATAAGGTGCTTTCAGCAAACAGGAGCAAAATACTTCCGTGGATAGGAAGATCGAGGATAAAGACGCTTAGTATCAGAATGATTGCCACGTTGATAAGCGACAGGAGCAGATACGGAATTGCTTTAGAGACCACCACCATCAGCGGTTTGAACGGGGACACCAACAGGATCTCCATCGTGCCCATTTCCTTTTCACGGACAATGGAGACAGCTGTCATCATAACACATACAAGCATTAATACAAGGGCCATTACGCCGGGTACAAAATTGTATACTCCCTTAAGTTGTGGATTGTACAGCATTCTGGTCTCGGGAATAATACGATAGGGGATGCTGGCATTATTCGTGAGCTCCTGCTGATAGTCCTGGATTACTTCAGAAATATAGTTGGTCAATGTGTTGGCCGTGTTTGGATCGGATGCATCAGCAATAACCTGGATCTGTGCATGCTTTTGATGAGCCAGATCGCTGTCGAAATTTGACGGGATTACTAGAGCCAGTTTGATCACACCCTCTTGGAATGCCTTTTCGATTTGACTGGCGCTCAATACCGCCTTCTCAATTTCAAAGTATTGACTCGCTTCTATTTTGGCGAGAAGCTTTTGTGACGATTCATCCTTTGCATAATCGACGACCACAATGCTTGCGTTTTTCACTTCATTAGTGAGCGCGAATCCGAAAATGAGTATTTGAGCGATGGGCATGCCGAAGAGTATCAAAAGCGTCTTCCGGTCTCTCAACACGTGGGCGAATTCTTTCTTTAAGAAGGTGATGAACTGTTTCATGTGTCAATATTTAATCTCCCCGTTTTGCGCCTCTTGCCAATTGATAAAATACTTCATCCATCGACGCCGCACCGAAATTCTTTTTCAGGTTGGCCGGCGAATCCAATGCCTCTACTTTGCCATCAACCATTAGAGAAATCCGGTTACAATATTCGGCTTCATCCATATAGTGCGTGGTGACAAATACGGTAAGTCCCCGGTCGGCTGCCTCATAGATTAGATCCCAGAACTGACGCCGTGTCACAGGATCAACGCCACCTGTAGGCTCGTCCAGGAAAACGATTTTTGGGTCATGCAATACGGCCACTGAAAATGACAATTTTTGTTTCCAACCCAGCGGCAATGATGACACGAGCTTAGTTGCCTCCCGTTCAAGTCCAAGACGTTTCACGAGTTCACCGCTTTTTTCCTTCAATTGAGCATCAGAAAGTCCGTAGATACCTCCAAAGAAATAAATGTTCTCCAGGACAGTAAGGTCATCATACAGTGAAAACTTCTGGCTCATATACCCGATGTTCTTTTTTATCTTTTCCGTTTGACGGTAAACATCAAACCCTGCAATGGTTGCTTTGCCGGAACTTGGCGTAGATAGCCCGCACAGCATACGCATGGCCGTTGTCTTACCGGCGCCATTCGCACCCAGGAACCCAAAGATTTCCCCCTTATACACTTCGAGTGTTATTTCGTTCGCGGCTATAAAATCACCAAAACGTTTAGTGAGTTTTTCTGTTTGAATTACGGCGTCCATTTTTTAGTGTCCCATTAGTTTTATGAAACAGTCCTCAATCGTGGGTGTTGCTTTTTTAATGATTATATTTTTCAGTCCAGAATCCGACAGATGTTTCTTTACATTTTCGTCCGAATGCGTTTTGAATGTCGCATGTGCGAATTCGCCAAACGCGTAGCTACTCTTTATCTGGCCATAACTTTCAAGGCTCTTCAAGAGCTTGTACATGTTTTCGGTTTTTAGCTCATAAAGGTCATCCGGATATTTGGCCACTATTGATCCAGGAGTGTCGATCGACAATATTTTTCCATTTTGGATAAGTGCAATCCTGTCACAGAGCGTTGCTTCGTCCATATATGGCGTGGAAACCACGATCGTAATTCCCTGTTCCTTCAGTCGTTTTAACATTTCCCAAAACTCTTTTCGGGATACGGGATCAACGCCCGTAGTCGGTTCGTCCAGGAAGAGGACCGTCGGTTTGTGAATCAGAGCGCAGCACAACGCAAGCTTCTGTTTCATACCTCCGGATAATTTCCCGGCGCGCCGGGTTTTGAATTTTTCTATTTGGACATATATATCTTTGATCAGATGGTAGTTTTCTTCAACCGTTGTTCCAAAGACCGTTGCAAAGAAGTTCAGGTTTTCTTCAATCGACAGATCCTGATAGAGAGAGAATTTTCCTGGCATGTAACCAACCGTGTTTCGGATCTGGCGGTAATCTTTCACTATGTCAAACCCGTCGACTGTCGCCATCCCTGCATCGGGTAGCAGAAGCGTTGTAAGCATTCTGAAGATGCTCGTCTTACCTGCCCCGTCCGGTCCGATAAGGCCGAAGAGTTCTCCTTTGTTCACGGTGAAGCTCACGTGATCTACGGCCACAATTTGTTCTTCTCCGTATGTTTTGGTCAGGTTACTAATTACGACTGCTTCCATATATTTAGAACTTTACTTCTCCGTACATGCCAATTTTATAGGCGCCGTTATTTTTTACGCTCACTTTGATGGCGTATACTAAATTGGCTCGTTCATCTTTTGTTTGAATAGTTTTTGGCGTGAACTCAGCCTTGTTACTTATCCAGCTAACTGTGCCTTCGGTCGTGATAAGACCACCGTGTCCATCGTCAGTCGAGACAGCTACTTTTTGATTGAGCTTAAGTTGAGCCAGCTGATTACCCGATACATACGCACGCAGAATCATCGTCGACAAGTCCGCAATCTTGTACAGCGGTTTTCCGATTGAAGTAAGTTCACTTTGTTCCGCATATTTAGTGAGCACCAGGCCAGTGACAGGATTGACAACTTTGCACTTTCGCAGTTGATCTTCCACTTGTGCCAGCTGTATCTCTGCTGTTCCAGCCTGTTCATTTAGCGAGGAAGTTGTTGTCCCCAGCATACTCGACTGAGAAGTGATTCTGGATTGAAGGATGGACACTTTTGCGTCGGCATCATCCAGCTGTTTTTGTGATGCAACGCCACCTTTGACCAGGTTTGCGATTCTGTTCCTGTCATCGATCGCGTTGGCGAGTTCCTTTTTCAATGATTCAATTTGTGCTTTCGTATCCGGCCTTCCCGAGAGAATCGCTTTCTTGTTTTGAAGTAGTTGCATCCTTGTCAGGTACAATTGTGTACTGTCGATGGCACCAATGACCTGTCCGGCGCTCAGCGCTTCTCCTTCGGAGATCGTCAAGGACAGGATCTTCCCTGTAGCCTCTGAAGAGATAATGGTTTCAACCGCTTCGAAGGATCCTGAAGCGTCTGCTGCTTCATCGTTCCTACCACAAGAGAAGGAGAGAGCGGCTATACACATGATCTGAATAATATTCTTTTTCATCTTTAATATTTTTGACATTATAATTTAGTTTCCAGTGGCGGTTTTGTAATTGTACAGCGCCAGGAGTAGTTGTACCTCGTGAAGAGACTGCGCATTTCGCGCTTCGCTTTCTTTATAAACCGAGTTGATCAAGTCAGTCATGGATGCAAGACCGTTATTATACTTCAACTGGTACGATTGCGTTATTTTTTTCTTTAGTAAAATAATTTCCTTGTCCTTTGAGACGATGGCCTTTTGTTTTTCGATTTCGCTATTAGACTGTTTTAACTGCAGGTTGTTGTTGAATGTAAAAACTTCCTGCTGGTTGTTGATTTTTGCCATCTGTATTTTATCCAGTTGACGATTGTTGGAAGTTTTATACAAATTGCCAGTGTTCCAGGAAAGACTTAGACCTCCAACATAAACATTGGAAAGTGAGGACGGACCAAAACTTACGCCCGGCTCTATAATTGTAGCGAAGCCTACGAGACCTAGTTTAGGCATGTTGCCTACCTTGTTCATGTTCGATTGTAGTTCCAAGAGTCGTTGCTGACTGGCAAACAAATTCAATTCCGGCCTGCGGCTGGTCCACGTAGATGTCGATTCAATGGTTTGGGGACTTTGAAGACGCACGTCTTCCCGAAGCGTCTTGCCGATCAAATGAGATAGCATTTCCACATAACCTTTGCGGGCAAAACTGGATGCGATCAAATTTTGCTCAGCGCGGAGTACTTCTGCATGTACCTCATCGACATCGCTTTGGTATGCAAGACCATTCTCCATGGAAAGTTTGGAGTTCTTTAAGGTGCGATTAAGATTTTGAAGAAGCGTATCTAGTTGCTGTTTTTGTTCATCCAGAAGCAGTATCCCAAAATAGATCTGATTCATCCGGTCACGCAGGGAATAGAGTTGAACTTCGATGTTTGCCTCTTCAACTTCGGCATTTGCAACAGCAATATCTTTTTGAACCCTCGTGGTGCCGCCGTCCCATATGTTTTGATTGATTTGACCGACTCCAATAAACGTTAAGTTGCCACTTTCTGATTCACCACCTGACGATGGCAATCCACCAATAAATCCACCAATTGCAGTGACGCTTACCTGGGGGAGGTATGCCTTGTTTGCATTCGATATTGTGTATTCTTTTGATCTCTCAATAAGAGCAAATTGTTTAATGATCGGATAATTGCGCCGGGCCATTGCATAACAGGTATCAATGTTGAGTGAGTTACCCTGTGCCATAGCGACCTGGCTGATCGAAAGTAATACAATGCATAGAATGGTTTTCACTTTCCGGCTATAACTTAGAACCATAGTGGTTAGATTTTAATTTGAACGTAAGCCTTATTCAGTTTCTTGAATCCTCAAGGGTTGGAATTCGCCGTATTGTAGAAGCAGCAATTCGTCTGGATTGAACGCTGGATAGTCTTCATTGACATGGTCATAACAAAACTCCAGTGTTACCGCCCCGGTCAATGGTATAGTATCCATTGTTGACCGAAACACCTTAGAAAAGATCGTGAGAGGGTTTTTCATGGGATTTTCTAATTGATTTAGTCGGTTAAACGAATGTTTTAATCAAATGTTTAAATTCTTCCTAAAAAATTTATTTTGTTTTTAACATTGCGCTCATCCACTTTGGGATGAGGGTGATTCTTTCCCCGATCTTAGCATTGAATGCCTTTTCATTTAAGGCTCCGGTGGTCATCAGCAGAGGTTTCAAAATGAACGGAAAAACCGCGAGTCCCAGCAAGTTCATAAGAAAATGGAATGGATGCAGATCTGGTCTTCTCTCCTGAAGTTGTTTGATAAAGTGCGACTCCAGGGCTTTTCCTATCGGAAGTTTGTTAGCAAATGTCTCGGGATTGGTTCTGACCTCTCCTAATATAAAGAGGGGTAGATCCGGGTGCTCAATCAACATAGTGGAGTATCGTTCGCTTACGGCAACGATTTTTTGATCAAGGGATAGGTCGGCGTTATTTAATACAGGGACAATGGTGCCAAAGAAACTGGTTAGTTTTTCCATCATTATGAGTTCAAACAGTTTTTCCTTGCTCCTGAAATAATAGTTGAGCAGTGCAAGGTTGATTCCCGCTTCTTCGGCAATGTCCCTTGTCCGCGTGGCAGCATACCCCTTTTTGGTAAATACGGTACTTGCGGCCGCCCTTATCTTTTGTTCGGTGGACACATCTTCGACAATCTTGTTCTTCTTCGCCATCTGTAAATTATTTTTTTGTACTAGAACAAATCTACAAACTTTTTTCTGACTTAATCGTTTATTTTAAACAAATGATTAAAACGATTAGATAAAAGCCCTTTATTGACTCAAAAATGAAGAATCTATTCGTTATCGTGGTCAATGACTTCAAGAAAGCACTGGTATACCAGGAAAGATGAATTCAGCAGGTGTTGACTGAGTTTGATTGGGCACTCCGGCCACGCTTTATGGCGCTTGAGTACACAAAAAAATATCCTCAATATGTGGCTTCGCTGAATACGGTACTAGTAATCTGTGTCAGACAGCTCAATTCTTCGACAACCATTCGAGGATATAATCGGCGTCTTCTTTCCACGTTGTTTGACCGAGCACATAGTGGTTTCTTCCGGGAAATTCCTTGTAGTCCAGGACAGAACCATTCTTTGTGTAGGCATTGTAGTTTCTGAAATTAAGATGAGCAGGTATAATGGTGTCTTCCGATCCCGACGTAATGAGCAGTGGGGGATGGGGTTTCTTAAAATCTACGGCAGCGGCGCTGGTCAGTCCGCCTCTGGCCACGGTCTTTGATTCCGGGATGATATTTTTTTCATAGGCTTCTTTTTGTTCAGCAAGCGGCATTCCGTTAACGAAAGCGTATTGCCAGTCTTTAAAAGACATCAAATATGTTTTTTTCAGCGATGTGAATAAGCCGAGTACTTTCCATCCCGCCTTTAGAAATGAAAATTCATAAGGGAATACTCCTTGAGGGGGGACAGGATGGATCGCTACCCCTGCCACGGCCAGATCGCGGTTCACGATTACTTGTGTCATTAAGCCTCCTAAGGAATGTCCAATTACAATCGGTTTTTCAGGAAGAGACTTAATAAAGTTGGAATAATTGTCAATCACTTCATTCAGCGTAAGCTTTGCGAGTTCAATATCATT
>DATHIE010000425.1:0-3358 GCA_035316905.1 Chryseolinea sp.
ACTTGCTAGTATGGGTTGCGTTATTGCTGGGGATGTAAAATACGGTGCTGATAAGCCTAACGAAGATGGAAGTATATACTTGCATGCGAGAAGGCTAAGGTTTGTTCATCCTGTTAAAAAAGATACTCTGACTCTTGAAGCACCTCTTCCTGCGATGGGGATGTGGAAATATTTTGCAAAATTTGACTGATCTATGTCAGAACCGTCCTGGATAAAAAAACTGATGCATCGTTGGAAGCTTGGAAGTGCATTCCAGGTAGTAGTTGTTCTGGTTGTCTTTGCGTGTACCGGCTTCACAGTCCTCTTCATCAAAAAGCCAATACTTCATTTCCTTGCTGGCGAAGAAGGAGATACAATTACTGCTTCAGTCATTTACTACCTGTTGATTTTGCCGCTTTACAACGTGATATTGTTGGCTTATGGATTTTTGTTCGGACAATTCAATTTTTTTTGGGAATTCGAGAAAAGATTTTTTAACAGAATCTTTCGAAGGACAAAAAAATGAAGTTTATGCGTAGACAAAATTCCCCAACTTATATAGTTGGCATTGTGCTCTTTCTCGCATCATGCTCAACTCCCCGCTACACTTATAATTTCGATTATTATGATTATAACAGCGGACGAAAAGAATTGCCGATCACTCACACAAATGAGTCCTTGCTTAACAACAACGCCGAGCCCCTTAAACTTGACAAGAATGAACTAGTAGCTGTTACGGACCTCGATGAAAGGAAGCCTCTTCAACAATATACCGCTGGCGATATACATGCTTCAGTCACGACGCATAAAGATCTTTCAAAGACCGAAAAAAAGGAGCTCAGAAATCAGTTGAAAGAGTATGTGAAAAATCATTCGAAAAAAACGAAGTCGAGAGATGAAGTAGCCAGCGTTAATGCTACAAAACAACTGGACGACGATCTGAAACTTGCAATCATATTTGGGGCGATCGGAATTACCTTTGCGATATTGGGTGGCATCAATACAGTCTTTTGGGTAATCGGAGTAGTGGGCCTTATCGTGGGCCTTGTATTTTTTATCCGATGGATATCAACCCAGTAAGTCAAAGCCCGCTTGATGACGAACAAAAACAAGAAGGGCTGTCGTTAAGACAGCCCTTCTGCTATGAAGTATAGAAGTTATTTTTATTGCGTTACACCGGTAGCAAGAAGTATTACCTTGTTCCTTAGCACTTCCACTACGCCTCCCGTTATGCCGAGAGTCTGTGTTCCTTCTTTGGCCTTGTATTCAACTACTCCTTCTTTAAGAAGGCTGATTAACGGTGCGTGGTTATCCATCACCTGAAATGATCCATCTGCACCTGGAAAGGTCACAATGGAAACGTCGCCTTCAAAGTATTTTTTTTCAGGTGTTAAAATTTCAAGATGCATCCTGCTTTGTTAAGAATTTCAAATGAACAAGTTATCCCTTCGCTTCTGCCAGCATTCTTTCGCCTTTCTCGACCGCCTGCTCGATGCTACCCACGAGGTTAAATGCCATCTCAGGGAGGTGATCGTATTGACCATCCATAATCGCATTAAATCCTTTGATCGTGTCTTTGATGTCCACAAGAACTCCTTTAAGTCCCGTGAATGCCTCGGCAACGTGGAAAGGTTGTGAGAGGAAGCGCTGCACGCGTCTGGCGCGGTAAACAATGAGCTTATCTTCATCGGACAATTCATCCATTCCCAGGATAGCGATGATATCTTGTAATTCCTTATAACGCTGAAGAGTAAGCTTTACGCGTTGGGCGCAAGCGTAATGTTCTTCGCCAACAATTTCAGGACGAAGGATACGTGATGTGGAATCCAGAGGATCTACCGCCGGATATATACCAAGCTCAGAGATCTTACGCGATAACACGGTTGTTGCATCCAAATGGGCGAAGGTTGTTGCCGGTGCAGGGTCGGTCAAGTCATCGGCTGGCACATACACCGCCTGAACGGACGTAATCGATCCATTCTTTGTAGAAGTGATCCGTTCCTGCATAGCACCCATTTCTGAAGCAAGAGTAGGTTGATATCCCACGGCAGAAGGCATACGGCCAAGAAGAGCCGATACTTCTGAACCAGCCTGAGTAAACCTGAAAATGTTATCCACAAAGAACAGGATGTCGCGGCCTTTGCCCGTTCCATCGCCATCACGAAAATATTCAGCGACGGTAAGTCCAGAGAGCGCAACACGTGCACGTGCTCCCGGAGGCTCATTCATCTGTCCAAAGACAAATGTTGCCTTGGATTCCTTCAGCTTCTCGATATCAACCTTGGAAAGATCCCAACCTCCTGCGTGAAGTGACTTCATAAACTCTTCACCATAGTTTACAATTCCAGCTTCGATCATCTCGCGCAGGAGGTCATTTCCTTCGCGCGTCCTTTCTCCAACACCCGCGAATACCGAAAGTCCTGAATATGCCTTTGCTATATTGTTGATCAACTCCTGAATCAAAACGGTTTTGCCTACCCCGGCACCCCCGAACAACCCGATCTTACCCCCTTTTGCATAGGGCTCGATAAGGTCGATAACCTTTATCCCGGTAAATAAAACTTCAGAAGACGTAGAAAGATTTTCAAACAATGGCGCGTGACGATGGATTGGAAGAGTTGAAGTCCCCTTTGGCTGGGCAATACCGTCGATCGCGTGTCCCACCACATTAAAAAGACGTCCTTTTATATCTTCTCCAACTGGCATTTGAATAGCCGAACCAGTGTCAGTCACTTTCATTCCTCGCACAAGTCCCTCGGTAGCTTCCATGGAAATGGTACGAACGCGGTCTTCACCAAGATGCTGTTGGCATTCCAGTACAACCACGGTGCCGTCGCCTTTTGTTACTATGAGAGAATCGAGGATGTTGGGCAATTTTGCCCCCTCTCCGTCGAACGCTACGTCCACTACCGGGCCAATTACCTGTGTGATCTTGCCAATATTTGCCATTTGCTGTGTGTTTTGAAATTAGGTGCTAAAAATCGACCGCAAAAGTAGCCGTTTAGGGACGAAGTACAAAGGCCAAGCGCGATTTATTGACGCTGTTTTTACTACTAAATCGCGGCTTTTTTGACCTGACAAGAGCTATGCGACATTAAGTACAATTCGGAAGGTTGTACCCTGATTTTCCTCGGATGACTTCACGAAAATTTTGCCATCATGGTAAGTTTCAATAATTCTTTTCGCCAGGGTCAGTCCAAGGCCCCATCCTCTTTTTTTGGTGGTAAATCCAGGTCGGAAAACATGGTCGATTTTCGAACGGGGGATGCCTTTGCCGGTGTCGGAAATGTCAATGAATATCTTTCCCTCGTTACCCCTCAGGATCTTGATGGCAATCGTCCCGGTGTTGCCCATTGCATCCACGGAATTCTTTGACAGA
>DATHIE010000426.1:0-3880 GCA_035316905.1 Chryseolinea sp.
TTTACGACACGGCGCCTGATATTCCTCAGACTTAAAGGCCAGGAAACTTCATTGGAAGTTGAATGGAATGTCGCATCGGAAATAAAAGAGTCGTTTATCAAGCAGTATCGAAAACTTTACGATCATTGGCTGGAGAATCGCGACATCGAGGTTGAATCTCTGAGAGTGATTGTGACCGTCGGAAATGACGATGAGCATCCCATCGTTGAATCGGAACGACGATACAAACCAAATGCTAATAAGACAAAACGAATGCGGGTTTCGGGGTCCTGGATAAATTGTCGTGTTTTTAAATGGGAAAATTTACTTCCTGGAGCTCGCGTGAGTGGCCCCTCACTGATATTAAGTGACAGCTCAACACTTCTACTCGAGGAGGGCTGGACATTTTTTCTGGACAAGTGCAATAACGGCATCATCCAGGTCGCGAATTTCCGTCGAAACGAAAAAGCAAAGGCCGAAGAAGCCCAGCTAGAACTGTTCACAAATCGTTTTACGGCGATTGCTGAAGAAATGGGGACATTGTTGCAGCGAACTTCATTTTCCGTCAACGTAAAAGAACGGCTTGATTTTTCATGCGCTTTACTGGACAGGAATGGAACCCTGGTTGTGAACGCGCCACACATACCGGTGCACCTTGGAAGTATGGGTGTTTGTGTTCGATCGGTAATGAAGATGATAAGTGCAAAGGACGGAGATGTGATAATTACTAATCACCCTGCCTACGGTGGCTCTCACCTTCCAGACATCACATTAATAAAACCCGTATTTGTAGGGAGAACTCTTATTGGGTTTGTGGCAAATCGCGCACATCACGCAGAAGTTGGAGGTATCCGGCCCGGATCAATGCCTTCCGACGCTACATGCCTTGAAGAAGAGGGCGTTGTAATATCTCCAACCTATCTCGTAAGGAATGGAATTTCACAATGGGATAATATAAGATCCGCTTTTGAGACAGCTCCCTATCCAACGCGAGCGCTGGAGGAAAATCTTGCAGATCTCAACGGCGCCCTGATTTCGCTTGAACAAGGCGCGGAATCGTTGATGAAGCTTTGTGAGGTGTTCGGATCGGGCGAGGTTATTAAATATATGGCGCTCCTCCGGCAACATGCGGTCAGCGTCATAAGTGAAAAATTTGGTCAGTTAAAAAAATCCTATCACGCTGAAGAAAACCTGGATGATGGATCTAAACTGAAAGTCAACATCTCTAAAAAAAGAAACAGACTTCACATAGATTTTAGTGGATCTGCTCCAATGCATAAGGGAAACCTTAATGCCACGCCAGCCATTGTCAATAGCGTCGTGCTATATGTCCTCAGACTTCTGGTCAACGAACCCATACCTCTTAATGAGGGACTCTTACAGAATGTGAGCATACACCTACCTACTTGCATTCTTAATCCAGTGTTTGATAGCAATCCCAAATTGTCACCAGCCGTCGTCGGTGGTAACACGGAGATCAGTCAACGCTTGACAGACACGCTGCTAAAGGCCCTAAAGCTTTCATCATGCAGTCAGGGCACCATGAATAACTTTCTTTTTGGCAATGAAAGGTTCGGTTACTATGAAACCATATGCGGCGGAGTTGGTGCCGGACCAGGTTTTAATGGGGTTGATGCTGTTCATCAGCACATGACCAATACACGGATAACTGACCCGGAGATTCTCGAGTTCAGATATGGAGTTCGCCTCGAAAAGTTCAAAATCCGCAAAGGTTCGGGAGGCTTTGGCAAATGGGGCGGCGGCGATGGTGTTGAACGCCAATTTTTTTTCAAGGAGCCTTTTCAAGTCAGTATTCTATCGCAGCATCGAATAGTTGCGCCTTTCGGAATGAATGGTGGCCAGCCTGGGAAAACAGGCGAGCAATTTCTTATCAGCGATAACAAAAGAAAAAAACTGAATGGTACAGACGGCGTCGCGGTAACTGCTGGCGACCGGATTCTCATCAAAACTCCGGGAGGAGGTGGGTGGGGAAAAATTAGCACATAAGAAAAGAGCCCCGGTATAATCGGGGCTCTTTTCTGAAACTAACTACTAATCGAAATACTAATAAACCAAACTCTTCTCCATCATAAACTCGGCGATCTGGACAGCATTGGTAGCTGCACCCTTACGCAGGTTATCTGCAACGATCCACATATTTAGAGTATTGGGCAGAGATTCGTCACGCCGGATTCGTCCGACGAATACTTCATCGCGATTCTTAGAGTTGATAGGCATAGGATAAATGTTATTCTTCGGATCATCCTGTACTATTACACCAGGGGTGGTTGACAGAATGGATCTAACCTCACTCAAATTGAAGTCTTCGTAGAACTCAACATTCACCGCTTCGGAATGGCCACCAATAGACGGAATTCGTACCGTTGTTGATGTAACGCCGATCGTGTTATCTGCAAGTATCTTACGCGTTTCATTGACCATCTTCATTTCCTCTTTCGTATATCCATTATCCAGGAAAGAGTCAATATGAGGCAACGCATTCATATCGATAGGGTGAGGATATACTTTCGGACCATTAATACCTTTTCGTTCATCCATCATTTGTTGAACTGCATCTTTTCCCGTACCGGTTACCGACTGATATGTAGAGACTACGATTCGTTTTATTTTATACTTCACATGCAGTGGAGCTAATGCCATTACCATCTGAATGGTAGAACAATTGGGATTAGCGATGATCCTGTCATCAATAGAAAGCTCATGGCCGTTGATCTCCGGTACAATAAGTTTCTTCGTCGGATCCATTCTCCATGCCGAGGAGTTATCAATAACTATAGTGCCAGCTTCGGCATACTTCGGAGCCCACTCCAACGAAGTTGCTCCGCCAGCTGAAAAGATAGCAATGTCAGCAGCAAGTTTGCATCCTTCCTCAACTCCCTTTATCACATAGTTCTTGCCTTTAAACGTGATTGTTTGTCCAACGGATTTTGCCGAAGCAACCAGATAAAGTTCATCGAAAGGAAAACTTCTTTCCTCCAAAACTTTCAGGATTTCCTGGCCCACAAGTCCTGTAGCACCTACTACTGCGAGTTTCATTTTTTCTTATTTTTATTTAAAGGTTACAAAATTAATGTTTTCTCGTTGTGCTTATGAAAAACATCCTACAAAAATGCAGGTTTTCGAACCTGAAATCGATTACGGCAAAACTTTTTCTAACGTTTGCCGCCCTGACCTCCGGCCAACAACTGTTCGCTCAGCTTGTCGACGACTTCGCCGACAGTGAATTTACATCGAACCCAATGTGGCTCGGTAGCACTTCAAAGTTCGTCGTTGACTCAGCCAGGCTAAGACTAAATGCCCCCCCCGCAACGGACGTTGGCTATTTAGCAACGGCCAGTAGATCGATAAACGACGCAACCTGGGAGTTTCTTGTTCGACTCGACTTCAATCCTTCAGCATCCAACTTTGCAAGGGTTTATCTGGCGTCCGACAACGCTGATCTCTCAAGTTCATTAAACGGATACTTCGTCCAGTTGGGTAATACCGCGGATGACGTCAGTCTGTACAAACAGTCCGGGACAACAATCACCCGGATTATTGATGGAGCAGACGGTAAGCTCGACAGACCGGCCGTTGTCCTGCGGATCAAGATCACCCGCGATCGCGATGGGACATGGGAAGTATATACTGATTTCGGGGCGAACGACACCTATGTGATTGAAGGAACGGCCCAGGATAGCGAATATCCACTTTCAGTATACTTTGGTGTCCTATGTAGTTATACGTCGACCAGGAGTGACAAATTCTACTTTGATGACTTTTCGGTAAGGGGAGAAGGTATTTCAGATGTTACTCCACCCGAAATAACTAACGTAGAGCCTTTGTCATCACATCAGCTTCAACTTACTTTTTCAGAAGACATAGAGACCGCAACGGGCAT
>DATHIE010000427.1:0-4369 GCA_035316905.1 Chryseolinea sp.
GTTCCAACGGTCTGCATGGCTGCTGTTGAAGACTTCCGTCGGGAAGACCTTCTCGACTGCTCAACATCAGTGATCGGCTCAAGATGAAAGTCTGTCATCTTGATCGCGAATGTATCTTTAAGAAAGTTCACATACTGATAAGTTGCGTAGCCGGTAAATTCCTTTCGCGAAATAATGTCCACGACACCTTCAGTCAGTCTGTGATAACCATTCAATGTGTCCAGAATGATGGTTGTGTTCTTCAACGTGCCGATCTTTGCATTCTCAAGGATCAGTACCTCATTGTTTTCAGGAGTGATCTTGGCGTCGGCTACAATAATGTATGGTATACCCCTAACTTTCAGCTCCTGCGTCTTGAGGTCATATTCAGCACTCTCGGCATTGAAGTTCAATGAATCGAGGTCCTTACGCGTCGTGTAGAAATATGAATTCTCTAAGGGCACGTCCGGGTCTTTACTCATGGTTATCTTTTGAGCATTCAGATCCCAGCGCATTTTAGGGATTGATGTTTTGAACTGCGCAAAAGGGAAAGCTATGGCGGCAACGCCTTCTACTTCTGGACTTATTTCCGCATAGTTTTGTTCGAGGTTGAACGTCAACTTTACGTCATTTCCCTGAAGCAAGGGCTTTTCGGGATCCGCGGTTTTAACTTTAAACCGCGCGTGACGGGCACCGAAGTCCTTTGAATTGAAATTCATATTCCGCGAGATCAACTCTGTGCCGCGTGTATCCAACTTTCCAGCGCCGGATACACCTTCTTTAGACACCGTCACCGTGCCCTGCATCTGAGCAGATCCATTATAAAAATTAAACGGCGCTTTTGCGTTCTTTATCTTCATCTGGTCAATCTTCGGGTACCATTTCATCTCAAAGTCGACCAGAGAGGCTTCTGGAAAATTTACAGCGCCGAATTGTTTCTCGGCAATCGTTGCTTCCAGACCACGCCCAATAACAGAGTCGGGATAAAAAACAAAATCATTGGCTTTTACTGTTGCCGAGAGATAGTTTATGGATCCTGATCCCCGAAGTCCACGGCTGTTCATGGTGAGATCACCTTCCATCTTACCCACACCTTTATAAAGCTGATATCCACCTCTAGGTATTATGTGATCAAAACCCATGGACTTATCCGGCTGGGTGTGCAATTTCTCTTTGAAAGTGGGGAACATTCCACTGGACGAAAACGTACCCTCAAAGTTTATGGATGCGGGATCGGCGTTGTTCAAACTGTCGAGTCCAAACGGCGGTACCACAAAAAACATCGATCGGTCATATACTCCTCCCAAAACTTCTTCGCGATCGAAGTATATAACACCGCCCGCTGACGCATCTAGCCTGGGATAGTGCTCCACTTTCCGCTTTCCGGATTTATTGTTTGCCTTACTGATGAACAGCGTTCCGGATGATTTTGCCTGTTCACCCAATCCGCCAACTGCCGAGGTCGTTGAATCGCCTGATACCATGGAGTTGTTTATTTTCCTTCGCATGGTCTGTCCTCGGGCATTAGTTTCCGTCACATAAAAGTTGATTGAATCTATGTGAGTGAGGCTAATGAAAAAGCTGTCATACTTTAGTGTAAAACCTTTTCCACTTATCTCAAAATTACCTGCATTGATTGTTCCGTCGAACTTTATATCCCGGTTTTGAAGTATTGTGATAACGCTGCTGTCAGGCTCGATACGAACGTTGAGCGAGTCGCTCACCTTAAACTCTTCCACACCACGTACGATCATGTAACGCTTGTCGAAATTAAGCGTTGCATTGGGGAAACTATCAATAACGGAATGGATCTTGAGATTGTCGTAATCCATTTCTCCTTTGTAAGCTTTATAGATGAGAATCGCCTTTTCCTTTACCCTGACAAGATCCATTTTCGGGTAATAAGTGACCAATCCTTTTTCATTCAGGAATTCAATTGCCGCCTTGATATCAGGTATTTTTTTGCCGGAGAAATTAGCGAGGTCACCGGAGTAAAATTCGCGGACCTTGTTCTTCAAACAATAATTGGCAACAAGGGAGAGCGGGTGAAAACTAAAACCTTTGCCTGTCAATAACTGATAATCGTCCGGATCATAAAAGTCAATCGACTCAATGATAAGAGGCACCGTATTCCTTCCTCCATCGGTCATGATGTTCATACTATCCGAATACAGATCCCATTTCATTACATCGGCCGCGAAATCAATATTGAAGAAAGTGGCCGCATAGGGTGTATGTTTCATCAGACCCTTGTCTTTTTGAAGGATGATCCGCTGCAGGCTGTCTTTTCCAAACACATATTTCATTCGCACCGCGGAGTGGGTGATCGAATCACTGGCGATTGGTATGCTGATACTAGACTTCTGTGAAACGATGGTTGAGTCCGTTATCTCAAAATCAGATGATCTTGCTGTGAATTTTTTTTCGCCGTTGTGGTATACTTCAATGGTGGACAGGTCTCCGGTAACGGAGGCGCTGGAGATTTTCTTTCCGATGAGCGAGAATCCCCCGCGGTATTTCACGTTCTCGCCACCGATCCCCTGAATAGACAATGAATTCTGGAAAGAGCGGAATCGGGGATAGGTTGACAGAACTGAATCGCGTCGAGTCATCGACTTGAATTCAAACGTGCCTGGGATATACCCGGGTGTTTTGCCCACGTAATTCAGCTTTGCCATGTCTGCCTTCAACTCTGGCTTCTTTATCGAAAAATTATAGACAACGAGATTGCAGGTGACACTGTCTGGACTCAATCCAGCTGGCGTCCAGTCAAAGCTTCCCTCGTCTCCGATAAAGAGGTTGGAGCGGAAGGCGAGTACTCCTTTTGTGTTCTTTAGGGAAACTGAATCATATTTCGTTGCAAATACCAATGTGACGCGGCTGAAACGAAGCACGGGACCTTCAGCGATAGGCTGCGGAGGTGGACTCATCCACAATGGCGACTCACCATAGTACGATGAAGTGTCGGCAGCAGTATCAGTATTATCTGGTGGCGGTGGGTCATTATAGCTCTGTCCGTCGGCTGATGCTGTAGCAGTGGTGTCATTGATGTCGAATGCTGGCGCAGGTATAATATAATCAAAGGAGTAGTCGTCGTCCTTTGCGTATAGTCTGAACGTTCTTTCATAGTGAAGAGCATGGTATTCAAAAAACGTACGACTTACCTGCAGGAAGTTTGCCAGTCGCGCCGACGTTTCGTTTTGAATTACCTGATCAGCTACTTTGAGGAATTGTGCAATTTTTGAGGCGTCGGCCCGCTCGACGGCTACAGCGCCGGCGATCGACCCGAAGTAACTAACAAGGTGAGGGCGAAGAGGCACCTTCTTCTTTTTCATAGCCCGGACCTGCCGTTGAATGAGGTTTTGCTGGTCGACTCCCAAACTGGTCCACGAAGACGCGAAATTACCTCCAACCAGTGTTGCGTCGGTATTTCTCATTTTCTCAAGCACGACCCGCACACTGTCAGGGAAACTCGCCGGAATAGCTGAATCCTGCCGTTTTTGCGCAAACACCGTGACTGCCGGCAACAAGAAAAAGGCTAAAAAGTATGATTTGAAGCGCTTCACGTACTCTAAACCTTGAAATTCGGAAATAATGGGTAAATAAACTAAAGAGTAAACGGCCATGTAAGGAAATTGGTATGATTGAACGATGGCCAGTTTCGTTATCCGTTAAACGTTAATAGTTAATCGTGGGCAATGGGCCTGGGCAAGAGTGTGACCGTTAATAGCCGCTTTCAGTCAAAGAGGGCAATTCGCGAAATGGTATGGTTCATCAGGCTCTCTTAAATTCTTTGATTTTGCGTTCAGAAGGTAATTTATGTATCCGTTTAAAACTGCTAAGCATGACATTATTTCATTTTTCAGCTTCGCCAGTTCGTCCTGGGAAATATAGCCCCTTTAGCAACTACTAAATGTTCGATCAATTCGTATAAAGATAAAGATCCTCGGGCTTGCCGACAGTATTGGATATTTTCTTGATAATGAAATCTTCCATAACCTTCCGCGATATTTGAGGTAGAAGACCTTGCAGCCCTTATTATTTGATCAGTAAGCCCTATATTTTTCCTCAGCAGGAAAAACTTTAACCAATTCTGCAAGCGTCCTTCTTAGAGAAGTTATCTTTTTCCAACAATCAAGATCTCGAAAGTTTCATTGGTCACATTCAAGTGAATGGACAGTCTTTATCGTCAACTCAATCAGGTATAGCTGAACCTATCCTTCGCCCTGCAATTAACAATTAACCATTACCAATTAATCACAAACGATTAGAGGAAATCCTGACAATCCACACACCCACTCACGATTAACGATTAACGGATAACGGATAGCGATTAACGGCCCCGCCTAGACTAACGTTCTATGACCGATAATACTTCGGGGCCCGGAAC
>DATHIE010000428.1:0-7071 GCA_035316905.1 Chryseolinea sp.
TGTTGGTTAACGGATCAAATAGCACTACCCCTGCTCCTGCTGTGCCGATAAGTAATAGCGAATCCTGATATGTATTGATACTGTAAACGGCGGTATTAGAAATTTCGGGCATGGAAACGGTTCCAACTTTTCCGTCCCTTATTGAGTTAATACCCAATTCAGTGCCCAGGTAGAGTGTATTGTTCTTTTTCAGGTAACGAAGAGCAAGCATTCCGTTGGCTGCCAGCCCGTTCTCGATGTTATAATTCTTAAATGATTTTCCATCGTATTGAGATAATCCATTGCCAGTACCAATCCACATTGAGTTGTCATCAAACTCGATATTCATCACGGTATACCCTGGGAGCCCGTCTTCGCGTGTGATCCAATGGAAGCTGTCTTTAGCCTTATCATACTTCCCGAGACCTTTTACTGTTCCTACCCATATTGTTCCATCCGGCGCTTCCTTGATACAATGAATCATGTTCCGGTACGGATCAACTTCATCAACATAAGAGTTTATCTTACCCTTCTTTATCTTCCATAATCCCTTGTTCATCGTTCCTACCCAACTTGCGCCATCCTGGTCCTTCAGCACAGACATCACTCCCTTCATGTTGTCGGAGCTGCACTGCATAAAATCCTGGATAAAGTATTTAAATAGTCCATTGCCATTGGACGCTAACCAGGAATTCCCCTCTGAATCGATCAACACCTGGTTAATGTCCACATCCTTTAAAATCGTATCACTTTTTACAAGCCCGTCCTTTACAGTTTCCTTGAACAAAGTGGTGCCGTTGGATGTCCAGAATTTGCTTTCCTTTTGGTCGTACAACAAGACATGATGTGGAATGTCCCATGGTAATTTTTCAATCCTATTGTTCTTGATATCAAGTCGGAACAATCCATTCACCGATTGAAGGAGAACATCCTGATTATAATTGAAGATGTTTCTAAGCTTGCCCATCTCGGCGTTCGTTGCGATGGGTACGTAACCATTCTCTGTTCGCACCATGAAAGAACCGTCGCTGAGATAAAAACAAATGTCACTTCCGGGGGAGACATGTGCTGCCCATACTTGTTTGTCCCTGAAGACTTGCTTTTCCCAATAGTAAAGTGAGTCTTCGTAAATCTTGCTGGTCAGTCCGGTGCTTGATAAAAGAAAGAGCGTATCATTAACAGTGTAAACGCGGCGAATTGGTTTTGATGAAGGATGAGAAACCGGAGCCTGGAATTTTTTAAAATTCAATCCATCGAATTTTGTGATACCGCGGGGATGTAAAATCCAAAGATTGTCTTTCTGATCAAAGCGCAGTCCGATCACCTGATTTGTGAGCAAGCCATCAAGTGTGGTATAAACTTTGAATTCACGTCCATCAAAACGCGCGAGGCCACCTCCCTCCGTACCGATCCACAAGTAGCCACTTTTATCCTCTGCCAACGCGCGGACCTGAGATTGTGGTAGGCCGTCGATCGCTGTATAATTTCGCGTTGAGTAAAAGAAATCCTGCTAAAATACCGACCTGTTCAGACCCAGAACACAGGCAACTAACAATATCGCCCTAACCATGTTTAACACCTTGCAAAGTAGACGTTTATCGTAAGTTAAGTAATACCCCCGATTGAGGGATAAATTTATCACTCCCCTGGACGCATTGATCACTCAGTTTTCAACACGCAATTCTGGAAAAATGTTGAAGGAATGCTCTTTTTTTGACGCGAACACTCCGATTTTATCCAAATATCGGTCATCCACGTGCAACCTGAGGCACAATTCACAAGTCTAATAGCCATCACTTTTCCAATTTATCATGATAAGGAATTACATTCTCATCGGATTCAGAAATCTCGTAAAGCACCGCTTTTACTCTATTATTAATGTGGTCGGATTAGGATTAGGTATCGCAGCTTCACTCCTTCTGGTAAGCTGGATCACCCATGAACTCAGCTACGATCGCTTCCACCGCGATGCCGATCGCATTTATCGTTCGTCAATGGAATATGGTTTTGGCGGACAGACTGCAAAGACGTCGGTATCACCCACGAAGCTGCTTCCTACTCTACAGAAAAATTTCCCAGAGGTTGAAGATGGTGTAAGGCTTTACAATCCCACAAACTGGAGTCCATACATCGTAAGAAATAAAGAGAATGTATTTCAGGAGGACAAGTTCTTCTACGCTGACAGCACATTCTTTAAAGTATTTTCCTTCGCGCTGATTGAAGGAAATCCACTAACTGCTCTGAAGGAGCCGAATAGTGTAATTCTAACAAACTCAACCGCCAGGAAATATTTCGGAGGTGAAGATGTTATGGGAAAGACGTTGGAGGTTAACACCAAAGTTTATACAATAACCGGCTTACTTAGTGACCTTCCAACAAACTCGATCATCGATCTTGATTTTCTTGGCTCTTTTTCTTCACTAGCACAATCCAAAGAACAGATCTGGTGGAGTGCAAACTATGAGACCTATGTTCGTCTCGGACCTTCGACGGACATAAAGGCACTTACAGAAAAAACTGAAGCTCTCGTTAGAAAAGAGCTTGCGTCTGAATTGGCCAACCCCGGCGATTATGTGAGATACAATTTCATGCGACTTACTGACATATATCTTAAGTCTGACATGACCGAATGGGCCAAAGTAAGCGATATCAAATACATATACATTTTTGGCGCAATTGCCTGCCTGGTCTTGTTGATCGCTTGTATTAATTACGTCAACCTTGCGACGGCACGTGCCGCTGACCGTGCGAAAGAAGTTGGAATCCGTAAAGTTGTGGGCGCAATGCGTAACCAACTTCTACTGCAGTTTACAGGAGAGTCTCTTATCATTACGTTACTTTCCTTGTGTGTAGGATTCCTAATGGTGAGGCTGGCACTCCCGGCCTTCAATGATATCACAGGTAAGTCTTTTGTCGGAAGTATCATCTTCAGTCCTGTTTTTATTTCCATTTCCATTTTGGTTTCATTTATTATCGCGCTTGCTGCAGGCGCCTATCCGGCCATCGCTATCACCTCCTTCAAGCCTGTAAGTGTGCTAAAAGGAAAATTCAAGACATCACGACGAGGAATATGGTTAAGACAGGGATTGGTGGTCTTTCAGTTTTGTATATCTACTATTCTCATAATCGGGACACTCGTTGTTGTCAAACAGCTTGATTTTCTCCAGGAAAAGAAACTTGGCTATGATAGAGAGAATACGCTGATCATCCCGTTAGACGGAAAGACTGAAAAAGTATACAACGAACTAAAGACTGAAGTCATGCGATCAGGCGTAGTGGCTAACATTGGACGAGCTGCGGAATCGCCGACATCAATCGCAGCCGGATACTCGATAAATGTGCAGGATGGGTCCGATGGGCCCGGCATGATTGTCACCGCTATGTCCATTGATGCTGAGTTTATCCCCACGCTGGGAATGGAATTTGCTGCTGGAAGAAATTTCACAGAGGCCGATATTCTCAAAGCGAAAAACGATACTACTTCCTCATCCTATTCTTTTATTATCAACGAATCAACCATGCGAGAACTTTCAATTGACCTTGAAAAAGCGATTGGGTTGCGCGTGAGCATGAATGGTCGACACGGTGAAATTGTTGGGGTGCTTAAAGACTTTCATTTTGCACCGTTACATAAGAAAATCGGACCACTGGTTTTGTTCGACCAGGAGAGCGATTACAATAATATTTTCATAAAGCTGAAGAGTGGTAACACTACGGAATCGATTTCCTCTATTAAGACAATTTACAATCAACTTGTACCTCATCGTCCGTTCGAATACCAGTTTGTCGACCAGCGATACAGTTCATTGTATGACAATGAACAGCGCATGGCTAAGATCAACACGGTCTTTTCTATGCTGGCAATTGCAATCGCATGCCTCGGTCTGCTGGGATTAGTTTCGTTTTCTGCTGCTCAGAAGACCAAAGAGATTGGAATCCGTAAAGTACTGGGTGCAACCGCATCAAGCATCGTGTTGCTGATCACCAGGGATTTTACCCGCCTTGTGATCATCGCGATTGTTATTGGTTTTCCGATAGCCTATTGGATGATGGATAAATGGCTCAGTGATTTTGCATATAAAACTGAGATTGGACTATCGCCTGTACTCCTTTCATCCCTTCTTTGCATCGTAATTGCGTTCGGAACCGCAAGTTACCAGGCGGTAAAGGCGGCGTTGATCAACCCAGCCGATACATTGCGAAACGAATGATCTTATGAAATCTTGAGATTGTGGAGCTGTACATTCGTACGGCTCCTCTTTTATCCTACTTTCTTTCGGAACGCAGCACTTGTGACTTTGTTCGATCCTTTGCATTATTAGAACGTAATTGCAAGGCATGTCCGAAGCGGAGATACAGAACGAGTATTCTATCCTGGAGCGGTCAAGGAAGAATCCCAAAGCTTTCGGCGAGCTTTATGAAAAGTACTTTGATCGGATCTTTAATTACGTGTACCGCCAAATTGATGATGAGGACCTGACTGCGGACCTTTGTTCCCAGACGTTTCTCATTGTGCTCAAAAACCTAGACCGGTATGAGTTTCGTGGATTGCCCTTCTCAGCCTGGCTGTACAAGATCGCCAGCAATGAAGTAAACAAGCATTATCGCAAACAGAAAAAAAGCAAGGTCTTTAGCATTGAAGAGTTGCGGGTCCGGGAGTTGATCGAGCAAGCCACCGAAAACTGGGACGAGGAGATCGTTCAACGGTTGCTGAACTATCTTAAGGACCTTCCTACCGAAATGCTAGAAGTTCTTGAGCTTCGGTTTTTTGAAGACAAGGATTTCAAGGAAATTGCATTTATTCTGGATATCTCCGAAAGCGGTGCAAAGATGAGGACGTATCGCGCATTAGACCGGCTGCGCAAGAATTTCAACCTGAAGATTAAGTACGATGGGAAGGAATGAAATACGAATAAGAAGGCAGAAGATGAGTTCCGGGCGAATAGCTCAGCATCGGAACTACAGTGATATTATGGAGCGCCATAAACGCTATCTCCGGATCAGGCACATCGCCATTGCATTGATTTACTTTCTGATTATAGTTACTCTGTTGATCGCGTTTGTGATTGTAAGACGATTGGAAAAGGAGAAAACAAATGTCAAACCTACGTCAGCGCTGACCAGTGAAAAAGATTCTTCGCGGAATAAGTAAATAAATGTTTTATAACTGACGTCGCAATGTCATCCATCCAACATGAAACTGGAGATGTAGCTAGTGCTATGTTAAGTTTGAAATGACGTTTGACTCAGACTATGAGCTTCTCCGAAGAAGGAGCTTTTGAAATTAGAAAAGAAATGCATTTTACCGCAGAGGGAATGCAAATGCATCAGCAGGACTCATTCGTGAGAAGCACAGGGAGACTCGTTTGCGTTTACTTGATCTGATGCGCGGAGGGCGCAGACTGCAGTTCTGATCGGTTGCAGTCGCGCAAGCTTGGTCATAGGTAGTCTGAACCTTCCGAAAAAAAGAAAGTTCTGATACACTAAATCCAAGCAAGGCGCGACTACGCCCCATGGGACCTGCGCTTTGCAGCCTTTGCGAATTAGGTACGTTTTCAAGATAAGATGAATGAACCTCCCTGTGCTTCGTACGAGGAGGTCGCTGTGATGCATTCATAATCCTTTGCGTTAAAATGTATTTGTATTGGACTATACAGCCAACGTCCAGCATGGGTGAAAACATTCAATCTTGTCCGTCAAAATAAACTTAACTTAACACTAGTTATAAATTTCAAAATCGTGTCTTAAGTCCCAACGCTTGACCTCGCCGTCTATAATAAGATCGAAAGCTGCGGTCGCATAATACCTGCCAGCGACTAGCGGTTTATTATCCGGGTTGGTGCTCCAGGGAATTGCAGCGATCACCGTTCCTCTGGTGATCCAATTCGTTGGAAGTTTGATGGTAGCGCAATACATCGGGTTCTCATAGGGTGTTCCAAGCGGGAAATATAAAGTTGGTGGATCTTCAAGATTTTCATTGCTCTGGAAAACCAGTAGAAAGTCCTTGTTAGAAAACAACCGACACTCGTCGTCTTCGCGCCATTGAAGAGCACCCCCTCCATCCGTGATCAATTTCAAGCCAATCTTGATATCAGTACCTTTTCTAAAGGATGTACCTTCAGTGCCAGCCTCATCGAAGATAACGATTCCAAACTCTGCGGTTGGCGCGGGCGCCGGTGGTTTGTTAAAGGTGTCTTGGCAGCAAGTAAAGAGAACAGATGCGGAGAAAATTGTCAGCGCAGAAATTATTTTGTTGCAGCCGGATGGAGATAAATTGTTCATATCCGCAGTCATTCGTCATAGCACGAATGAAGTTCAATTAGTTGGAATAAACACAATTTACAAAATTCCTACCGCCTTGCGAAAACAAATACCCAGTTACCTTTTACAGCTGCGGTTCGGCCATTGCAAAGAATTCTCACACGTTTCAACACAACCTAAACACCAAGATCGGTAAAGGATTTTGACAGTGAAACCTTCCCTAGTTGTGAAGTTAAATCCTCTTCTCAACATCCTGGGTCGTTCCCGTGTCGACTTTACTCCGAATAGCATAAACATACCTTCACATAAAACTTTTTCATGATCAGGTAACTCTTAGGGTAGGTTGAAATAAAAAATCCCAACAACCGTTGCTGTCAGGATTTCTTTGATGGACCCGCAGGCATTACTCATACGCGCCGCCACGCACAAGGCGCTCATGATCCCAGCGGGTTATGGCGAGTACACATCAAACAAAAAATCCTGATAACATAAGTTATCAGGATCTGATGATTAAGTGGACCCGCAGGGATTCAAACCCCGAACCTCCTGATCCGTAGTCAGGTGCTCTATTCAGTTAAGCTACGGGTCCAGTATTGGAAGATGACTAAATTTTGGAGTGCAAATGTAAAGAATAATTTCACTCAACAAAAACAAATAGGTTTTGCCCTGACGTCAAAAAGGCTATTTTTGGGCTCTCAAAATGATATAATTGACCGCATGATCAAGAAATTAGCTGGTATAGTGCTTCTGTCCGGGGTCGCTTTTACAACCCTGGCGCAGGATGCTACAACAAAGACGACAAAAAAAACACCCCGTCCTGACATCCCTGGA
>DATHIE010000429.1:0-2406 GCA_035316905.1 Chryseolinea sp.
TGCAAAAGAGTGGATCTTCGTTCAGTTGGCATCGCCGCCCAGAGAGGGAACGCCTGCTTCGCTGCTTTCGCTGCACTAGCTACGTCGCGTTCATCCGAATCCGGTACCAGACTGTAAACTTTCCCCTCTGCAGGATTGTAATTGTCCAGGTATTGACCGGAAACGGGTGCCTTCAACTCACCATTGATATAATTATGAATTTTTTGTATCATTCAATTCTACCTTGAAGACAAAGTAAATAAAGATCACAATGCTCCGGTACGGCCTCCATCAACCGGGATATTTACACCGTTGATGTAGCCGGCAGCAGGCGACGCGAGAAACCCTACGGCCGCGGCAATTTCATGTGCCTCAGCAATCCGTTTCATCGGTATTTCCTCAATCATCTCCCCCTTTAACTCATCAAAGGACTTTCCCGTCTGCGCGGCTTTACCGTTCAATACTGCTTCAAGACGCCCGGTCATTGTAGCTCCAGGCAGCACGTTATTTACTGTTATCCCAAATTGACCTAATTCATTCGCCAATGTTTTGGACCAGTTGGCCACAGCGCCGCGTACAGAATTAGAAACCCCCAGGCCCTTGATCGGAATTTTTACCGAGGTTGAAATGATATTTATGATCCTGCCATACTTTTTCCCTTTCATTCCAGGAACTACAGCCTGGGTCAGGATATGATTACATAGCAGGTGTTCAGAAAATGCATTAACAAAGTCCTCGGGCTTTGCATTGATTGCCAGTCCTGCGGGTGGACCACCAGTGTTGTTGATAAGTATTTCAACGGTATTCGATAACAAATACTCTTCAACTTTCTTTTTCAACTCTTGGGGGTATGAAAAATCTACGGTTATGTAATCGTGCTTTTGACCTTGCGAAGAATCCAACTCGTTTAATACAACTTTGAGTTTCTCTTCGTTTCTGGCAACGAGAGTGATACTCGCGCCCATTGACGCAAGTTCAACGGCGGATGCTTTTCCTATCCCCTGTGTGCTGCCACAAACAATTGCTCTCTTGCCACTTAAATCGAGATACATATTCCTGTTCCTTATCCGTAAATTCTTAGTAATTTTAAACAATAAAATCATTTCAGCATTCTTTACTAACTTTTAATTATGGCCATCCGCAGACCATTTAATTTAAGACAGTGGATCTCTGACAATCGGCATTTGTTAAAACCTCCGGTTGGGAATAAAAACCTCTATGCTGACGCGGGGGATTACATCGTTATGATCGTTGGAGGTCCAAATGCCCGAAAGGATTTTCACTACAACGAAACGGAGGAGTTGTTCTATCAACTTGAGGGTAACATAAATGTGAGAATACAGGAGGACGGAAAAGCCGTAGACATTCCTATCAAAGAAGGAGAAATGTTCTTGCTTCCGTCCAATACTCCGCATCGTCCAGAACGACCTGAAGGAACCGTGGGGTTGGTGATCGAATGCAAACGGGAGGATCCGGAAATGCTTGACGGTCTGATCTGGTATTGTGACAAATGCAACACAAAACTTCACGAATACAGATTCCACCTTGATAATATCGAGAAAGACTTTCTTCCACGATTCCGGGAATTTTATGGATCGAAGGAACTTAGAACCTGTAAGAATTGTGGAACAGTAATGGAAGCGGATCCAAGGTTTGTATGACGATATTCGAAACAGATCAATTGTTGGTGCAGGCATGAGAGGTTTGGCGTATTACACTTCACCGCTGGGAGAGTTATTGGTGGAATCGGATCACGAGAAGATCGTTACTGTCCACTTTGTAAAAGAGGCGACACAGGAACAGCATTCAACACCAGCGACAGAACACTGCATAAGGGAACTGGACGAGTATTTTTTTAAGGGCCGAAAATTCTTTACGGTCGAGCTCGACCTTCGCGGAACAGCATTTCAACAAACGGTCTGGAGCGAACTGTTAGCCATTCCGTACGGAACTACAGTATCCTATGAGGCTATTGCTGTTCGTATCGGCGATATCAAGTCGATCAGGGCGGTTGGTGTAGCCAACGGACAAAATCCGGTAGCCATCATCGTACCGTGTCATAGAGTGATCGGCAAGAGTGGCGAACTTGTGGGCTATGGAGGAGGTATTGAAAATAAAGAGTGGCTGCTTTACCATGAGGGCGCTCGCCTCAGGCAACTTTCTCTATTTTAATTTTTCCTACAGCAGTATTTTTTGATCTTTGACTCCCATGAATTTCATCAACACTTTCCAGTACGCAAAAAAACTGGATAGCCAGGACACGCTTCGACCCATTAGAAATCAATTCCTCATTCCAACAACTAACGGAAAGAGTACCATATACTTTGCAGGCAACTCGCTTGGACTTCAGCCAAAAAACACAAAAAAATTTATAGCCGAAGAACTGTATGATTGGGGGCAGTTAGGTGTCGAAGGTCATCTCCATTC
>DATHIE010000430.1:0-4033 GCA_035316905.1 Chryseolinea sp.
ACAGCGAGTTTAGGCTGACGCCTGAAGGAAATGGAACGCGTGTAACCTGGACGTATGATGGCGAGAATACTGGATTGAAAGGCAAAGCAATCTGGGTATTTGCAGGGGGGATGCTCGCGAGCCACTACTCGCACGGCCTTAAGGATCTGAAAAAATTGGTCGAGGATAAAATTGACCCCTGACGTTCGTTTTCGTTTCTTTCTTTGAGCTCAAAGCTTATTTTTAAGACGCGAAAAGAAGAAAAAAAATGACCATAGCTGAATTCAGAGATTCTTTAAAACAATCATCGCCACCTTCTCAATTGAGCAACCTTCTCCTTGCTTTATGGTTCGACGCCAAGGGTGATTGGGACGCCGCGCACAACGTAGCGCAGGACATCCACTCCAAAGAAGGCTCATGGATCCATGCCTATCTACACAGGAAGGAAGGCGACTTGGGAAATGCATCCTATTGGTACCACCGGGCAAGTCAACCTATAAGCAATAAGAGTGTAAGGGAAGAATGGGAGGAGATAGCACAGTCAATACTTGCTTAATTATCGGTTTCGTGTTCCCTTGTCCTTATCAGGTTATTACGCATTAATTGAAGCTCCAATCTTCGTTCTGTTAGCTCGTCCTCCGTGGGTGTATAATTGATCAATGATCTCAGATCCGGTTGGCCTGCATCAACCCATGCGCTATACCAAAAATCACCTGTCAATTTGATTGACGCACGCATTCTTCTTTCCACCATGCCATCCAACAATTCAAAATACGCTGCTGAATATGGACGAGAATAAACTCTTACAGTCTGCCTGCCTTTAGTCTCGAAGGAATATTTTCTGCTGCCCATCCTTTCGGATAACTTCTTTTCTTCACGCAGTACCGAATCAACCGCTTCGTGTGAAGTTTTCACCGCTGCCCAAATTGCTTGTTGCGGATTCGCGATGTAACTAGCTCTCCCTACAAAAAAATCAAAATCATTGGAGAACATTTCAGGGAGCCGTGATTCCCAAAAAGCATGAATACCTTCTTGTCCCGTCAATTGGCCGTTGTAGTTCTCCGTGGTATGCAAAGGGACGTGCGCATCGCCGATATAGTGACCTATCTCTGCGGAAATCCGAAGAATACGTTTCGGATCCCGTAAGAAATATGCATCCCTCAAAGAATAATACATTTTGTTGACGTGCCAGGGTACAATTCCGTAGGCTTTTAGTGTATCCTCAGAATATTTGTTTACGGCTTCATCCCAGTATCGTGGCATGAAAGAAATGGCGCTGTCGCCGTAATGATCGAGATCTATATAATGCCTGGGGGCTTCGTCTACGGACGAAAAACGTCTTCTATCGGGGTTCACGGCCGCTTCTGTGATATAATTGATGTTTGATTTATAAAATCCGATCATTTCGGGCGGTAAAGTGAATACAGCGAGGCGGTTAATTCGCTGATGCCCGAAAAAACCCCAGTTTTGAAAGAGGAAAAGAAATAGAATTCCGAAAATGACGGGAACGGGCCTGATCATGACACAACAATCTTTGATTGACCAACGGATCGATGTCTTGAATTTAACAAATGGGTCGACAAGCCGTAAGCCGTTGAGATTTTGATCAGGAAAATGTTTGTGAATGCGAAAAAACTGACAAAATCCTTCAAAAAGTGACGGATTCCGCCTTTTTGAGCCGGGCCATCCGGAAAATCCGCGGGCCATATTTTTGCAAATCACCCAAATCCGCTTACCTTTGCACTCCTATTTTAGAAAAAGATATGGCAAACCATAAGTCAGCAGAAAAGAGAATACGGGCAAATGACGCCAAGCGTGTAAGGAACAAATATCAGCACAAGACGACCCGCACGGCTATTAAGAAACTGAGAAGTGCTACAGTAAAAAATGAAGCAGTCACCCTTCTGAAGGAGGTTTCTTCAATGATCGACAAACTTGCCAAGAAAAATGTCATTCATTGGAAAAAAGCCGCTAATCAGAAGTCAAAGCTGACCAAGCACGTGAACAAGCTCGCTTAGTAAGATACTTTACTACAACCAGATTTTTGATACTACCCTGTCCATAAAAGGCAGGGTTTATTTTTTTATACCGAAGCGGAAGTTTCCCCAAAATCTCCATTGAATCGTTTATTTTCGGAATCTAAACCCGTTAGCTTTTATGATAACAAAGAGCGAAAGCCTCAACATTAAGAGTTGGGCCCCGGAGGATCGTCCGCGCGAAAAACTTATTATGAAGGGGAAATCCGCCCTGTCCGAGGCCGAACTGCTGGCAATCCTCTTGGGCTCCGGTACCAGAAAAATGAGCGCCGTGGAAATTGGCAAACGAGTGCTTCTGCACGCAGACAACAATCTTCACCAACTTGCTTCGTTGACCACAAAACAATTAATGAACGTTAAAGGTATTGGAGAAGCCAAGGCGATCACCATTGTCGCGGCACTTGAACTTGGGCGACGAAGAAAAGAGACTGGAGCTGAGGAGCGGCCAAAGATTGGAGGATCAAACGATGCTTTTCACCTGTTAAGAGCAGATTTTCAGGACATTCCGTACGAAGCATTCTGGATTATCCTGCTAAACAGAGCAAATCGTGTTATAAAGAAATACCAGGTTAGCCAAGGCGGGGTAACGGGTACGGTAGCCGATCCAAAAATAATAT
Source organism: Chryseolinea sp. (assembly GCA_035316905.1). GTDB lineage: Bacteria > Bacteroidota > Bacteroidia > Cytophagales > Cyclobacteriaceae > Chryseolinea. The sequence continues at coordinate 2,633 of DATHIE010000430.1, forward strand.
TTAAGGCGGCTCTGGAGGAGCTTTCAAGTGGTATTATACTGGCCCACAATCACCCGTCTGGCAATCTTACAGCAAGCCAGGCTGACATTGATCTTACCAAAAAACTGGTAGCTGGTGGTCGGCTTCTGGAAATACAAGTTCTTGATCATCTTATTATCGCAGGACAGAAATATTTTAGCTTTGCAGATGAAGGGCTGATTTAAAATGAAACAATCAATCGGTCGTTGTTCAACAAATGAAGATAAGGCATCCATTCATATTGGGACTTTTGGTTGTAATTGTGCCTCTGCTGGTGGCTCAAGTGATGACACGCGAGCAACCACAAGAACTTCCCTTTAAAAAAGTCGCTGCACCTCCGAAGTTTCCAATAAATCCTTTCCTCAAAGAACTATTAAAAGAATACGAAGACGAGATCTTAAAATTATCTAACGAGTCACATACACCGGGTGCTGCTATTGCTGTAGTACACGATTCCACTATTGTCTATATCAGGGGATTCGGATTGAGGAACGTGCTCAAGCCAGATTCCGTAGATATCAACACAGTATTTAGAATCGCCTCAGTATCGAAATGTTTTGCCGCATTCCTTGCCGGTTCGTTGGTAGAAGACAGCCTTCTTGCGTGGAACGATACCGTTGTACATTACCTGCCCACATTTCATCTGAAGCCAAGAGAAGAAACGGCCAGGCTTACAGTTCGGCACGTTCTGTCACACACGACAGGTCTACCTTATCACGCTTTCACCAATATGGTTGAAGAAGGCTCATCGCTCGACTCCATGCTTTCATGGCTCGGCAACATCAACCTCGCTACACGGGTCGGCCAGGCATACAGTTACCAGAATGTTGCTTACAGCATAGTAGGAAAAGTGATAGAATCGAGAACCGGAAAGTCGTATAACGAACAATTAAGAGACCGGGTCTTTCTTCCACTCAAGATGACAAACGCATCTGTGGACTATGTAAGCATGATGAAAAACATCAATATTGCGACACCACATCAGCTTGGACGTGGCAGATGGAAACCCGCAAAGATCACCGACACATACTACAACGTTGCGCCTGCCGGTGGCGTTAACGCAAGTATCTCTGATATGGCAAACTGGATGATCGCCCTGTTGGGAAACCGCCCTGACGTTATCACGCCCGAAACATTAAAAGAACTTTATACACCTAAAGTGAAAGCACCAAGTAAGAATCGAAACTATGGAAGAATGCATCGATTGAGCAATTCTTATTATGGGTTGGGCTGGCGGGTATTGCATTATCCAAACGATACGTTGATCTATCACGGCGGTTATGTTAATGGCTACAGAAGTGAGGTCGCCATAAATCCCAAGGAGCGAATTGCTGTTTGTATTCTTGCGAATGCTCCGGGTGACCTGGCGGACAATGGCATTCC
>DATHIE010000431.1:0-2711 GCA_035316905.1 Chryseolinea sp.
ATTTTCGATGAGAGGCGGAGCCAATTATACCCTTGGCGACCTGGTGATCTGGGGTGGAGTTCGGTTTGAAGGATCACCCGTGGAGGATTTTATTGGTAGCAGCAATGGACAAAGAAGAGCAGGGTATTCGGTTTCGGTAGAACCGGGAGTGAACTACAAATTCAAGAAATCTACAATTTTTGCATTCGTGCCTATACCATTGTATCGAACAATCAATCAAACTGTTGCAGATCAAAGATATGCCGAACTTGCTGGAATGCCGGATTTCCACAGCCGGGGTGGTATGCCTGAATATCTGATATTTCTTGGCGTGTTATTTAAGATGTAGAATCATCTTCCACTCCTGAAATAAGACCAGCCTTGTTCCTGTTTTGTTGAAAGCTCGACTATCGCTGAAGGAACAACTACCGCTTCTTTCAGCAGTTCGGCTTTTGTGATATTCCTCATCTTCATCGTGTTGTTGCACGCTGCAAAGACAATACCTTTTGATGACCAGTCAGCTACTTCTTTGCTTGCCTTTGATTTGCTACTCATCAATAAATCAAGTCCGCCAGCGAGACAGACCACTTCAATTTCTGCGTTTGGCCAGCATCTCAACACGTTTCCTACCTGTTGAGTAACACGCACCTGCGCCACTGAATCGCTATCCGCAAATTGGATCACGATCTTATGTTTTTTCATGTCGATCACTTCGGAATTTTGCTGTGCAATGGACAACATAGGTGAGAAGAGTAACCCGATGGCTAGGGCAATGCGAAAGGACTTCATAGTTTTTTTAGGTTATGTTGAGGTCAAAAAGATAAAACAAAGAAAGATTGAATCAAACAGGAGAGAGATTGCTTTACTCAAAATTCATTTTACGAAGTAGCGTCTTGAATCTTGGTAGACTTCGAAGAGGGTCATATGAGGGGTTTGTTTTTAACGGGAGATTATTGAGCGAACGTTCCTGGTATCCATTCTCCAGCAAAGCAATAGCTGAGTCGTAGTCCTTCAACTTAATATAAATTCGAGCAAGAATGGGTGAAATTGCCCGGCGCGGGAATTCTCTTGGCAGCTTTTCAAGCTGGGCTCTTGCCTTCTCCGTTTCGCCCCGTTCCGCATGCATCATTCCAATCAGAATATCGCGTTGGAATGTTGGCAATGCCGGAGCTTTGTTTAGCGCGTCCGATGCTTCATCGTACTTGTGTAGTCGAATTAACGAATACACCAGCCATGTTACTGCAGCCATATTTCCGGGGTCGATCGCAAGAGTTTTTCGAAATTGCTTAGCGGAACTTTCATGGAATCCCAAACCGACATACCTACTGCCCAACGCCCAGTTCACGGATGATGATAAAGGATCGAGTTCTAATGCCTTCTTCACTTCTTCCAGTCCTTCATTTATCGAACTGCCCGTAAAGATCTTGATGTTTCCATGGTAGAGCCTGGCTATTGAATAGTTGGCATTGATCTGAATGGCCCTTGCTAGTGTTCTCTCTCCTTTTTCCCATTCATATCCAATGTGAGATTCAATAAAACCTCTCGTAGTTAATGCTTCACAAAGGTTACTGTCGAGAGCAAGGGCTTTTGTTAAATAGATTTTAGCGACTTCAATCTCTTCGACGGGGGTCATTCCTTGCTGACCAAGTGTATAACAATCTGCAAGGCCGGAGTAAGCAAGAGCATAATTGGGATCGAGTTCAAGTGCATGTTTGTAGTAATATTCTGCGCTATCATAGCTTTTATCAGTGCGTAATGCCCAAAAGAAACGGCCTTTTAAATAAAGTTCGTAGGCAGCGGGATTATCAGTATTTGTTTTCGATAGTGATTCCCTTTCTTTTTCTGTCAAACTTCCCTTAAGTAGCTGGGCGACGTTTGTAGAAACACTCGTCTGTAATGAAAATACGTCCTTCAAATCCGCAAAGTCATAATCCTTTGACCATATGTGTTCGTCTTTAACGGCGTCTATTAACTGGACGGTTACACGAATCCTATCCGCTGACTTTCTTATACTGCCCTCTAGTATGTGGGTGACACCAAGTTCTTGAGCTATATCTTTCGCTGCAGTTTTTGTGCCCTTGTATTTCATGCATGAAGTTCTCGAGATCACCCGAAGGCCGTGAATTCGGGAGAGATGGCTAAGTATTTCTTCTGTCATGCCGTCACAGAAATATTCCTGGTCGTGTGCCTGGCTAAGGTCCGCGAATGGTATAACAGCAATGGACCTGTCCCTTCCTTTGTTATTAAAAGAATAGATAATGTAAACAGCAATGGCTAATGCGAGTAAACCCGCGCTCGTGATCCCAAGCAAGCGCCGACTTGTTTGCCTTTTCGATGCGACCGGTCCTTCTTTTCTGGGCTGAGCTTGTGTCCTCGATGGATTTCGTATCGCTGTTACGATTTCTTTAATCGCATTGGCGACTTTATTGATCTGATCGCGATAATAGGTGCGGTTAAGATTTTCTTTTCGGTCGTCGTTGGATTTCAAGGGACGGTTTACTCCGGCGGATTTAAAAATGAATTCCACACTGCGAAGAACTCCTCCAAGTTCTGACTCAAGCAGCGACAGATCTTCCTGATCGAGTTCGTGAATCCTAACGGGTAATATCCTGCTGGAAACATTACCGTTACCCAGCTTTATATCCCTGCCATAACTATCTTCTTTCGCCAGCTTGTTAAAGACCTGAAACTCCTGACACCAGGCAAAACTTTTTGGGTCGCAATAGGTCTGT
>DATHIE010000432.1:0-7109 GCA_035316905.1 Chryseolinea sp.
GCAAACTGTTGCGACATTGCCAGCCCAAGTCCAGTACCCGCCTCGTTAGCAGTACCCTGCAATGACCTTATTTGAAATGAAAAAAGTTTTTCGCGCACTGCGTCCGGGATCGGGTCACCCTCATTTGAAATGCTTACAAGAACCTTGTCCATCCGCTGATAGGCGCGAACCCGTATACTTTTACCATTGAGAGTAAACTTTATCGCATTGGTAAGAAGGTTCCTAATGATGAGGTGTGTCATCTCTAAGTCCGCCATGGCATGCAATCCCTGTTGAACTTCAGTTTCAATGTGAATGGATTTTTCACGGGCTGAATGTTTTATCAATGCGATATTTTCATTGATCAATGACTCGATTTCGATCAACACACGTTGCACCGTGAAACCCTTCATCTGGCTCTTCGACCACCGTACCAGGCTGTACACAAGAAATGAAACTTTATCCAACCTCGCTCTTACATCGGGCAGAACTCTGTCAAGCTCTTCTTTTGATATATGACTCCTCTCATAGGTGGTGAGCAAACCTCCAATGGTACGCAACGGTGCCGATATATCATGAGATAGAATCGAAATGATCCTGTTCTTTTGCTCATTGAGCTCTCCCAACTCGTCTTTCCGGTGCAGGAGCTCACTGTATTGCATAAAATCCTTTCTCTTTTGCTTTTCAATAAATGCTGCGGTTACCCCGCTAATAATCAGATTCGATATGATATTGGGATATTGCGAATGATAAAATTCAATGGCACGTACTTCTGTTACAATGGTGTAAACAATGAGCGCTGTGAAGTTGATCAATACCGCATATCGGAACCGCATCCCACTGATAGTTCCCACGGTATAAAAGAACAGGAGCAGAACATTGGGAAGAAAGAAGATAGGCATGCTGGCTACTGAAGCCTGAATAAAAAAAAGAATGTAGGTAACAATGATTTGAAGAGCGAGAACGGCCTGTAGCCTCTCAGCAGAAACGTCCCTAAGATATAAGAAGAGAAGAAGCACCCCATAAAAAATTATCGTGGTGCAACGCAATACAAACACCCAGAAGTAATCTACCGGACGCGCAAAATCAACTATCAGAAAACCCGCCGAGATCAACATTATAGTGATCGTATAAAGGCGAAAGGAAATCAGGTCGTTGCGTTTCGAGTAAGTTTCATATTTTTCCTCCTCCGGATCGTCAAACTTCCAGATATATGTGTAAGAAGATAGAATATCCGCTAATGAGGGCACGGGCTGAGCGTCTTATTGAAAAATAAGAAAACGAAGAGAATTAAACTATTCATTCACAAAATATGGACAATTGCATGTAGTAAGGATGCGCCTGCTGTATCTTTAGCCTGATTTTGAAACCATATCCAGACGCATTTTATCACTATGAAATTCGGAACCAAAGCAGTCCACGCAGGAGTTGAACCTGACCCATCTACTGGTGCGATCATGACACCCATTTACCAGACATCTACCTATGTTCAGGAATCACCCTCCCAACACAAAGGTTACGCGTACGCCCGTGGCGCAAATCCGACACGAAACGCTCTGCAAAAGAGTATTGCCAGCCTTGAGAATGGAAAATTTGGAATCTGTTTTTCATCCGGCATGGGCGCAACCGACGCCGTGATCAAACTCCTTAATCCCGGAGACGAAGTCGTCACGAGCAATGACCTGTATGGCGGATCCTACCGGATGTTCAAACGCGTCTTCGAAAAATATGGGATCAAATTTCATTTCGCTGACCTCACGAAGATCTCAACGGCGGAGAAGCTTATAAATAGCAATACTAAACTTTTGTGGTTGGAGACCCCTACAAATCCTTTGATGAACATAGTAGACATCAAAGCTTACGCTGACCTGGCCAAGAAAAAAAACATTCTGGTTGCAGTCGATAATACATTTGCTTCACCTTTTCTGCAAAACCCGCTTGACCTCGGAGCCGATATCGTTATGCATTCAGTGACCAAGTATCTCAGTGGACATTCCGATGTAATCATGGGTGCGCTAGTTTTGAATGATGAAAAACTTTACCAGGATCTTGCTTTTATAATGAACTCGTGTGGTGCTGTTCCCGGTCCACAGGATTCATTTCTAGTCCTTCGTGGCATCAAGACACTTCATCTTCGTATGGAGCGTCATTGTTTTAACGGAAGAAAAATTGCTGAATATCTCCGGTCACATCCGAAGATCGGTAAAGTGTACTGGCCCGGTTTCGTCGATCATCCCAATCACGATATCGCCAAGAAACAAATGAAAGACTTCGGAGGTATGTTATCATTTGTGCTCAAAGACGACAGCATGGCTAAAGCAACGACGTTGATGGAAAGTGTTAATGTGTTTTCATTAGCTGAATCGTTAGGAGGAGTCGAGTCACTTATCAATCACCCCGCTTCAATGACACACGGCAGCATTCCGAAAGAGGAAAGACTGAAGAGTGGTCTTGTCGATTCCCTCATGCGCCTGAGTATTGGCATTGAGGATGTTGAAGATCTCATAGCAGACCTCGATCAGGCACTGGCGAAGGTGTAGGAGTTAGGCGTATGGTGTGTTATACTTATACCTTATACCTTATACCTTATACCTTATACCTTATACCTTATACCTTATACCTTATACCTCATACCCTATTTCCATATTCCCCTATATCTCATAATTTAGGGTCCAAAATTTCCGAATGAACAAATCAAATCTCAAACAGCTTTTCAGTTTACCCGTAATAGTTGCCGCGCTCGGCTATTTCGTCGATATCTATGACCTCCTCTTATTTAGTATTGTCCGAAGACCCAGTCTTATCTCCCTCGGCGTCCCGGAAGATCAGCTTTTTGATAAGGGTGAATACCTTTTGATGGTGCAGATGACCGGACTGTTGGTCGGAGGACTTATCTGGGGAATCATGGGCGACAAGAAAGGAAGACTTTCTGTTCTTTTCGGTTCGATACTTCTTTATTCATTGGCGAATATTGCCAACGGTTTTGTTACCACTGTCGATCAATATGCGTTATTGCGATTCATAGCAGGTGTTGGACTAGCAGGTGAGTTAGGCGCCGGAATTACTTTGGTGTCCGAAACATTACCTACTCACTTAAGAGGTTATGGCACGACGATCATAGCTACCGTTGGGTTGATGGGAGCCGTATTTGCAAATTTTATTTCGAAGATGTTCGACTGGCAGATCGCCTATTTCATTGGCGGTGGCTTGGGATTGTTATTGCTGCTCGCCCGCGTAAGTGTTTTTGAATCGGGTATTTTCCTGAAGACCAAAGAAAAGACGATTGAACGCGGAAACTTCTTTCAATTGTTTACCAAACGCAGCCGTTTTGTGAAATTCATGGGATGTATCTTTATTGGATTGCCAATCTGGTACACAATAGGTATCCTTATTACATTCTCACCAGAATTTGCCAAGGCATTAAACATTGGCGGAACAATTAGCGCTGGTGATGCGGTAATGTTCAGTTATATCGGACTGGCGGTTGGCGACCTTTCAAGCGGACTAATCAGTCAGCTCATCGGCTCCCGCAAAAAGATCGTAGCTATCTACATTTTCCTGACATTGGCGTTCGTGCTGTTTTTTCTATTCCTTCCGGTCAAGACGTTGGGATTTTTCTATACTGCCTGTTTTCTGGTTGGCGTTGGAATAGGCTATTGGGCGCTGTTTGTGACAATTGCGGCGGAACAGTTCGGTACCAACCTACGATCAACTGTTGCCACTACCGTTCCGAATTTTATTCGGGGAACTGTGGTACCACTTACCCTGGCATTTAAATTTCTTCGGGGAGAAGTAGGAGTTATTCAGGGTGCGCTTATCATTGGTGTTACCACTATTATCATTGCATTCGTCGCGTTAAGCGTTATTGATGAGACCTTTGGCCGAGACTTGAACTTCGAAGAAATTGATTGATTTTCTAACTTTAAAATTCGGTCGGGCGGGCCTTGTGAAAAACTAACTTTATTGCAATCTTTCAAGGTATAATAACTCGTCTGTGGCGCTGAAAAGGATAACTCTCATACTTTTTATTGGTTTTTGCTCCTTCCGCGCTGTTTCGCAAAACATTCACCTAATTGACAGTTTACGCGATAAGCTGAAAAGCGCAAAGGGAACGACCAGGGTCGAAGTTTTAAACGACCTGGCTTGGGAATATCGCTCCGCGTACCCCGATAGCACTGTCCTCTATGCTCAGCAGGCTTTTGAGCTTGGAAAGCAACTTAAACTGACGATCGGACTTGCTGAACCTCTCAATTTCATTGGCGTGGCCTATAACTATAAAGGCGACAGAATAAAATCATACGAGTATTACGACCTTGCCCTGAAGCTGTCAAAACAGCATAATGATTCGATCCAAACTGCATACAGCAACAACAACTTGGGCCGCCTGTTCTTTGAACAAGGAGTGCTTGGTCGCGCTTATGACTATTTTACTCAGGCCCTTGCGCTCTTTGAAAACATAAATGATCCAACGGGACTCGCTTATACCTATCAAAGCCTTGCTCGCCTTCAAAAATCCCAGGGCGACAATGTCAAAGCCGAAAACAACTACCATAAAGCGAACAAAATAAGGATCTCGCTTGGCAATACGAACGACATAACATCTGCTTACATCCAGACGGGAAAATTCTACCAGGAAGTCAACCAACACGAAAAAGCTCTACACTTCCTGCACCTTGCGGACTCAACCGCAAGCTCCATCAATGACGAGATCAACCTTGCTGAAATAAAAACACATATTGCCAAGAGCTATTTAAACCAGGGAAAACTCAATGAAGCCCAGGCGATATGCGCGGAAGGTCTAAGGGTGATACTTCAAAAGAACAATGTGAGGATGCAGGCGCCGGCATACTTGACGATGGGACAAATAAAAATGGCGAGAAATGAGTTGGCGGAAGCAAAGAAGTATTTCAAATCAGCATTGGATATCTCGGGGAAAACAAAAGAACTTACTTCTAAGATGGATGCCCACCTTCAGCTTTCCAGGTTATCAGAAAGGCAACGCAACAGAACTGAACAACTCGATAATCTAAATCAATACCTCATCCTGAGAGACTCCATCAAAGACCTCGACCTCGCACGACAGGTTGAACGACTGCAGTTTGAAATCGAAATCGAAAGGAAAGAGCGCGAAAACGAATTGCTGAAAGTCGATCAGGTAAAAACAGAAGCGATTATCAAACAGCAACGATTACAAAATATCATTCTCATTATTATTGTGGCATTCGTCAGCCTACTTGGATTTATTCAATGGCGCAGCAGCAAGAAGCGGAATGAAATCAATGAGAAACTGGCACAGCAGAATCAATTTATCCAAAATCAGCGGGCGGAGATTGTTGAACAGAATGAAAAACTCTCACGTCGAAACCAACAACTTTCCGATATCAACCACGAGAAAGATACTTTGATGGGTATTGTGGCTCACGATCTCAAGTCGCCACTCAACCGAATAAAAGGAATTGCTGATTTAATGGAATTTGAAGGAGGTCTGACAAAGGAACATCAGAGCTACGTAAAAATGACAAAAGATGCGACTCAGGCAGGGTTGGATCTTATAAAAGATCTGCTGGATGTTCACATGCTGGAAGAAAGTGTAATGCCTAATTACTCCAGCTTCGACATAAGTTCATTCCTCCTTGAAAAAACTAATTCATTCATTCCCGCAGCCGACGCAAAAAGCATTCACCTTCACATCAGCAGGATCGAAAATGAAAACGTTTATCTCGACGCAGATTACCTCAGTCGTATCATCGACAATCTTATCACGAACGCAATTAAATTCTCAAATAAGAATTCATCCATAGAAGTAGCGGTCACCAGGATGAACGGCAGCCTTCAGATATCAATCAAAGATCAAGGGCAGGGTTTTTCCGAAAAAGACAAACTCCAGTTGTTCCAGAAGTTCAAAAAATTAAGTGCGCGTCCCACTGCCGGTGAAACTTCTAACGGTTTGGGACTGGCTATCGTAAAAACGTTGGTGGACAGAATGAAAGGAAGCATTGAACTGATTTCCGACCAGGGCAAGGGAAGCCATTTTATCCTCAAATTTCCCACAGAAAAAAGTATATAAGATTTTTTTCCAGCGTCCGTTAAACCCAACAGCTGGTTTATTGTCAAAGGGACAAACAAACACAAACATTATGAAAAAGTTAGTTGCCCTTTTGATACCGATAGCGTTCATGGCCATTATGCAGGCAAACGCTCAATCCACTCCACGTGTGGATCAACGCCAGCACTATCAACACGCACGCATCCGTTATGGTTTGGCGAGTGGTGAACTTACCCGGAGAGAAGCAGCACATGCTGTCCGTGATCAACGCCATATCCGCCGTGCAGAAAGACGCATCAAAGATGATGGCCATGTAACTCGCAGAGAGCGGGCCAGGCTACATCATCATCAAAACAGAGCTAGCCGTGACTTGAGAAGAAACAAACACGATGCTCAAACCAGAGTAGCATTCAAATAGTAACGCTGATAGGGCCCCGCTCCCGATAGTTATCGGGAGGGGCCTTATTGTTTTTTCCCCAACACGTAGTATAAAATGGGGCCTAGTAATGGCAGGAGTACCACAGCGATGATCCACAGTATCTTCTTTTCCGTATCCTTGGGGCCACGGATGATATCAATGATAACAACGATGTCAATAACAAGAATTACAAACGATATAATGCGTCCCATAGTGGTTTAGTTAGATTCAAGTATCTTGAAGAGCTCGTCGAGATTTGGAGTGATGATAATCTCCGTTCTCCTGTTTTTTTGTTTGTTCTGTGGTGTATCGTTTGCTGACAGCGGCGAATACTCTCCTCTCCCCGACGGCGTGATCTGACTGGATGATACTCCCGCCTTCGTAAGTATCTTTGTGATCGCAGTTGCGCGCATTACACTCAGATCCCAATTGTCCTGCATGTACTGCGACTTTTTTGAAATTGGTACGTTGTCGGTGTGTCCCTCTACCAGGATATTGATATCGCGTTGATCCTTTATAGCTTTTGCTAATTGCTGAAGGGCAGTAACACCTTTGCTGTCCACCTGAATGCTGCCAGAACCAAACAACAGTTGTTCAGCAAGCGAGACATAAACCTTTCCGTTCTTAACTTTGACAGTGATATCTCCATCCTTAAAATTTAACAAG
>DATHIE010000433.1:0-8758 GCA_035316905.1 Chryseolinea sp.
CCCCGATGTATCGGGGCCTCCAATGAATTATTTGTTACTGCGCCAATTATTTCGCTGAACCAAATCTCTTAGCCGCTTCACTCCAGTTCACGACATTCCAGAACGCAGTGATATAATCAGGACGGCGATTTTGATAATTGAGGTAATAGGCGTGCTCCCATACATCCAATCCTAACACAGGAGTACCACGTCCTTCAGCAACATCCATAAGCGGGTTGTCCTGATTTGGTGTGGAGGTGATCTGAAGTTTGCCGCCTGCATCCACAATTAACCATGCCCAGCCCGAACCAAATCTACCAGTCGCTGCTGCTGCAAACTTGGTCTTAAACTCATCAAAAGTTCCAAACGCAGATTTAATTGCATCAGCAAGCGCACCAGATGGAGCACCTTCGCCCTTAGGACTTAGAAGCGTCCAGAACAAGCTGTGGTTATAGTGGCCGCCGCCGTTGTTGCGCACCGCAGCAGGATATTTTGATACAGATTTACAGATCTCTTCGATGCTCAAATTTTCCTCAGGTTTACCAGCGATAGCGTTGTTGAGGTTAGTAACGTAAGCGTTATGGTGTTTGCCATGATGTATTTCCATGGTGCGTGCATCAATATGAGGTTCCAATGCATTAAAGGCATAGGGAAGTGCGGGGAGTGTAAATGCCATAATATTTTTTAATTTTTAAAGGTTAAACATTTTTCTTGAGGACGTCAAATATACAACCAATACAGAGCCCAGAAAATTTCATTCTTTCAAAAAAGCTGCAAGCTTCAAGTCCTTAAGTTGTGGTTCTTGGAGCTTGTGGCCTAGAAAGGAAGATCATCACTGGAAGCGTTCTCAGTAAAGAACGGCTCCTGATCGGACGATGGTGGTGGTGTAGTTCCAGTTCCAGCTCCAACCTTTTCAAGCTTCCATGCCCTGGCTTCGGTGTACCAGCGACCATTGTATTCGCGGCTCTCGAGGTCTACAAAAACATTTACCATGTCGCCAGCCGTCAGATTGAATTGCTCGATCTTATCACCCCACATAGAAAAACATATTTTCTTAGGATACTGGCTTTGTGTTTCAATTATAAACTCCTGTTTTTTCCAGGGACCTTTCTTTCCCATCCCAGACTGCGGAGCAAGCAGTTGTGTAACTCTTCCTTTTACTTCCATCTTAACTTATCTGTTTTATTGTTGTCAATTACTTTCTTATTGTTTTAAAGAATGTGTCGATCAGTTTCTTACACTCATCCGCCTTGATTCCCTTTACAACTTCCGTCCTGGGGTGTAACAGAGGACTACTCACAAGACTAAATCCTCTCTGAATATCTGAAGCGCCATAGACCAATTTCTGAAGCTGTGTCCAGTTCAGCGCTCCCGCACACATCACACAAGGTTCGAGAGTAACGTACATAGTACATTCATTCAAATATTTCGAACCCAAATAATTTTCTGCAGCCGTTACAGACAACATTTCTGCGTGAGCTGTGGCGTCTGTGAGCTTTTCTGTTTGATTATGACCGCGCGCTATTATCCTGTTCTGGCAAACGACGATGGCCCCAACAGGTACTTCACTGATCTCCAATGCTTTAGTAGCCTCCTTTAAGGCTTCGCGCATGAAATATTCATCCGTATAAAGCTCCATTGAGGCACAAAGCTAAAAGCCTCATGCGGAATGACAACGCACAGACCCTAAACTGTCTTGTTTTATTTTATTCTGACCTCACGCATCATCGCCCTCGCGGTCTCCTGCCATAGTTCACGGTCGCGACGAGGACAATTAAATGAAAATACGACGGCCCGGCCTGGCTCGAGGAAGTATTGAATATAGGTATAGCGCAACACAGGATCGTTCTGACCTTCCAGCTGCCGGACGCCATTTATTCGCGATTCAAACTCAAAGAAGATAAGCTTATTACCACGCACCTCGTGAATTCCCTCTTCGATCATGTCAACGCGGTCAAAGACATTCACCAGTCCTGCCTTAAAAAACTTCTTAGCAAGCTCGATATCGTCATCCGGCCACTGGGTTGCAGATATATTCACGCTAAAATCTGCCACGCGTTCCTGATTCGTGTATGCCATAAGAGGTGCACGAACAGATGGATAGCGCTGACCTATATCCTCCTCCTGCATCGGAAGCCAGTCTTTAGGTACGGACACCGTGATCGCATCATTGACTTTCACTTTCATCAGCTTCGGCTTGTCTGCCGCGATGAAGAGCAAAGCAGCTGAAAAAAGCCACATTAACGGATTACTTTTAATCTTTCCCATATATGTACTCAAATACAAAGTATTCTTAAATTCGCGCCAGTCTCCACACCCTTCGTAACGCTGTTTTCCGTGAGCGAAGTACCGGTGGCGGGGCAAAATTAACTAAAACTCAGATGTTACGAACTCACACTTGCGGCGAATTGAGATTAGCGGATGCAAACAAGCAGGTTACCCTGGCGGGCTGGGTACAACGGCTGCGCGATAAGGGGAGCGTGCTCTGGATTGATATGCGCGATCGTTATGGTATTACTCAATTAATGTTTGAAGAAGGGAAAACGGATGCTGAACTTCTAAAGGCCTGCCGTGATCTTGGACGGGAGTTTGTTATCCAGGTCGAAGGTACGGTAGTGGAACGTCTTTCAAAGAATGATAAAATAGCCACTGGTGATATCGAAATAAAAGTATCGAAGTTGAGCGTCCTTAATGCCGCTAAGCTTCCTCCGTTCAGTATTGAGGATGATACCGATGGTGGCGATGAGTTGAGAATGAGATACAGGTATCTGGACCTGCGCAGAAACCCTGTTCGGGAAAGTCTGCAGCTCCGTCATAAAATGGCCCAGCAAACGAGAGCGTACCTCGATGGCCAGAATTTTATAGAAGTAGAAACTCCTGTGTTGATAAAGTCAACACCTGAAGGCGCGCGTGATTTTGTTGTACCATCGCGTATTCATCATGGGGAATTCTACGCATTGCCTCAGTCTCCCCAGACGTTCAAACAACTCCTGATGGTATCCGGATTTGACCGTTATTATCAAATCGTGAAATGTTTCCGTGATGAAGACCTGAGAGCTGACCGGCAACCTGAGTTTACGCAGATCGACTGTGAGATGTCATTCATTACACAGGAAGACATTTTGAATACGTTCGAAGGACTGATCCGTCACCTTTTCAAAAATGTGAAAGGCATCGATATACCTGCGGTACCCCGGATGAAGTATGACGACGCGATGAAACAATACGGCTCCGACAAACCGGATACTCGTTTCGAGATGAAGTTTGTGGAGATCACCGACCTAACTAAGGGAAAGAACTTTCCCGTATTTGAAAGTGCTCAACTGGTGGTCGGTATCAATGCTAGCGGTTGTTCCGAATATTCACGTAAGCAGATTGACGAATTGACGGACTTCGTCAAACGGCCGCAGATTGGAGCAAAAGGACTTGTGTATGTGCAATACAGAACGGATGGTTCTCTAAAATCATCTGTCGATAAATTTTATTCGCCTGAAGAGCTCAAGGTATGGGCAGAACGATTTAATGCCAAACCTGGAGATCTTATCCTGCTGCTCGCCGGTGAAAAAGATGCTACACGTAAGCAACTCAACGAACTTCGTTTACTTATGGGTGAGCGCCTGGGATTTCGAGACAAGCAAAAATTTTCAGCGCTGTGGGTTCTTGACTTCCCGCTGCTGGAATGGAGCGAAGAAACGAAACGATATCACGCCATGCACCACCCGTTCACGTCTCCAAAACACGAGGATATAAAGTTACTCGATAGTGATCCGGCTAACGTCCGTGCTAATGCGTATGACATGGTGATCAATGGCACGGAAGTGGGTGGCGGATCCATCCGTATTCACGATAGGCCTACACAACAAATGATGTTCACTCACCTTGGATTTTCGGAAGAGGAAGCCAAAAAGCAATTTGGATTTCTTATGGAAGCGTTCGAATATGGTGCACCTCCACACGGCGGAATTGCATTCGGATTTGACCGGTTGTGCTCTTTATTTGGAGGCGCTGATTCCATTCGTGACTTCATTGCATTCCCGAAGAACAATGCGGGACGTGATGTGATGATAGACACCCCGTCAACTATCTCGGATGAGCAGTTGAAGGAACTGGCGTTGGTGACTAAGAAGGTATAAGCTACCTGGGTACCTGGGTGGCTAGGTACCTAGGAACCCAGGTACCAATCTCGGTGCAATGACATCAATACATAACGGACATGAAGAATATTTTTCTGTTGTTCTTGCTTTTGCCACTGACAACCCTTGCACAGACCGTGAATCTTAATGTTCCAGAATTACCAATACCTGCCACGTTGGATCAGTGGAAAAAACAACGCAAGGATATACGCCAGACACTTGTACGAGTAATGGGCGATCTGCCGCCGCGGCCTAAGGTAACTCCGGTAAAAACACTTTTACGGGAAGACAAGGGTGCTTATACACTTGAGAAGTTCGAATTCGATAATGGCGCTGGTGCTATTGTGCCGGGTTACCTTCTCATTCCCAATGACGGTAAGTCTAAACATCCGGCCATCTATTACTCCCATTGGCATGGCGGAAACTATGATCTGGGTAAACAAGAGATCTTTACAACGCATCACACGCCACAGGTACCGGCCGATGTGCTCACCGGACTCGGATATGTAGTGATCGCTATCGATGCGTACTGTTTTGGAGAACGCAGTGGAAAAGGCCCCGGTGGCCCTCAGGAAATTGGTGGAGGTGAAGAGATGTCCACGTCGAAGTACGAGCTGTGGTTAGGAAGGTCACTGTGGGCAATGATGGTTCGTGATGATCTTATGGCATTTGAATATCTATTGTCACGACCGGAAGTTGATGCTTCCCGGGTCGCTGCAACGGGCATCAGCATGGGAGCCACAAGAACGTGGTGGCTAATGGCCCTCGACGAGAGAATAAAGGCCGGCGTCGCTGTCGGATGCCTCACACGTTACCAGGAACTCACTTCAGAACAGAAATTGAAAGCGCATGGCATTTACTATTTCGTTCCTGGGTTCCTCAAACACTTTGACACAGAAGCGGTAATCAGCCTGATCGCTCCAAGGCCGATTCTGTTCCTCACCGGCGATGAAGACATCGGATCTCCTGTCAGCGGTATCAAAAAAATCGAAAGCGTTGTTCAGCAGGTGTACAAGCTCAACAAAGCCGACGGCGAATTCCAAAGTATTATATATCCGCAAACAGGTCACGTTTACACCCCCGACATGTGGGACCGAATGATTAAATGGATAGGTCTCAAACTAAAGTGAGTCGCTCTCCAAATTAAAAAATTACCCTTATACCTTATACCTTATACCCTATACCTTATACCCTTATACCTCCAACACATGGTAACTTGCCTCGGCATACCCTTAGATGAAAACTCTTCGTTCCTGCGGGGAGCGTCGGATGCGCCGAAGCATATCCGCGATGCGTATAATTCTGATTCATCCAACTATTGGACCGAAGACGGAATTAACCTTAAAGACAATAAGAATTGGAAAGACATCGGGGATCTGAAATTATCTTCAATGCCAGGCGCGTTTTCAGAAATAACGAACGAGGTTGAAAAGCAATTGAATCAGGGTAATCGGGTCTTAAGTTTTGGTGGAGATCATTCCGTTACTTATCCTGTAATAAAAGCGTTTGCCAAAAAATATTCCGACCTGAACATTCTACATATCGATGCACATGGCGATCTGTATGATGATTTCGAAGGAAACAAACTTTCGCATGCCTGTCCCTTTGCAAGGATCATGGAGGAACGGCTTGCAAAGAGATTGTTACAGATCGGCATTCGCACGTATAACGCTCATCAGCGCGAGCAGGTGAAGCGGTTCAACGTAGAGGCTATTGAAATGAAAGATTGGAGGGATGGAACACCCATAGAATTTAAAGGACCTGTCTATATTTCGTTGGACCTCGACGCACTGGATCCGGCATTTGTTCCAGGAGTATCGCATTATGAACCTGGAGGGTTTTCC
Organism: Chryseolinea sp.; assembly: GCA_035316905.1. Classification (GTDB taxonomy): domain Bacteria; phylum Bacteroidota; class Bacteroidia; order Cytophagales; family Cyclobacteriaceae; genus Chryseolinea. Next base: position 5,957 of record DATHIE010000433.1, read on the forward strand.
ACACGGCAGTTGTTGTCTGTCATTCAAAACCTGAAGGCCGAAATCGTTGGCGCCGACATTGTAGAGTTGAATCCTTCGCGCGATGTAAACAGCGTTACAGCAATGGTTGCAGCGAAACTCTTCAAGGAGATACTGGTAAAAATGTTATAAAAAAGGTCATACGATTGCTCGTATGACCTTTTATGCGTTTCGAAGTTGATTCTTATTCACGTTTAACTGCTAACAGCTAACCTCCCACCTTTCAACTTCTTACGCATTTTACGTACCCCCTACCTTGCGCACGAATAATAAAATTACCGTGCATCGTCAGCCATTAGACCCGACTATTCGTAGAAAGGTTGGAACAGAATAAAATAATTTCAATCATGACTCCATCGGAGCACAAGGACCTTTTTTCAACACAGGCAAACTTATATGCAGCTTTCAGGCCTACATATCCAAAGGAGCTATACGATTTTATCTTCAGCAATTTAGAAACGAAGCAAAAAGCTTGGGACTACGCCACAGGGAATGGCCAGGTGGCTGGATATCTCGCAAGCCACTTTGATGAGGTGTACGCGACAGACATAAGTCAACAACAGCTCAACAATGCGATAAAAAAGAATAACATATTCTATTCGGTAAACCCGGCAGAAAAAACCGCCTTCGAAGATCAACAGTTCGACTTGATTACAGTAGCGCAAGCGTTGCATTGGTTCGAGTGCGAAAAATTTTATAAGGAAGCAAAACGTGTCGGCAAACCAGGATCTTTACTGGCGATCTGGGGTTATGCACTATTATACATCCAGCCCGATGTCGATGAGATCATCATGAACTTCTACAACAATGTCGTTGGTCCTTATTGGGACGAGGCGAGGCGTCTCGTTGAAGAAGAGTATCGTTCTCTGTCGTTTCCCTTCAAAGAAATAGAATCCCCAAAATTCGACATTACTGCGACGTGGACGTTGGATCATCTCGCAGGATATTTTGAAAGCTGGTCCGCAACGCAGAAGTACATTAAATCAACTGGTCACAATCCGGTACCAGATGTGTTAGCGCAGCTGAAAAAGGTGTGGAATCCCCATAATTATCGGGACGGCGACATCAAACCTGTACGCTTCCCCGTCTTCCTGAAACTATTCAGGATGTAGGTAGATGAAAACGGATTATTGAATCCAGAACCTTACATCTCCTTTCATTTGTCGCCAAAGCTGCCTAACATGGCGCCATATTCCCTGCTATGTACTACGGTATCGTTTTCGGCTTTGGCCTTTCGTTGATCATCGCCTGTACTCAACAGCCTCAACAAGAGTTTGATTATATTATAAGGCACGGAACGATCTATGATGGCAGCGGCAAACCCTCATTCGTCGGTGATGTGGCTATCCTGTCTGATACAATCGCGGCAATTGGCAATCTGACGAATGCTAAAGGACGGAAGGAAATAGATGCTACCGGTCTGGCTATTGCGCCTGGATTCATTAATATGCTAAGCTGGGCAGACAGAAGCCTCTTGCTGGACGGCCGGTCCGTAAGTGATATCAAACAGGGTGTGACGCTTGAAATTTTTGGTGAAGGTTGGAGCCCGGCACCTGTCAAACGTAAGAGTACTACCAAACCTGTTGACAGTCTTTGGACCACACTCGGAGGTTACTTCGACTATCTTTCCAAGAAAGGCATCAGTCCAAACGCTGCGTCATTCGTTGGTGCTACGTCGGTACGTATTCACGAACTGGGATATGAAAAGCGACCACCTAATTCCGAAGAATTGAAAAGAATGAAGGACCTGGTCAAGCAGGCGATGGAAGACGGTGCGATGGGATTGGGTTCTTCGCTTATATACGCTCCCGCTGATTATGCATCGACCGACGAGCTCATTCAACTGGCAAAAGTAGCTTCCGGTTACGGAGGCATGTACACCACCCACATGAGAAGCGAAGGCGACTTTATATTTACTGCTCTTAACGAAACATTCAAGATTGCCCGGGATGCCAACATTCACACTGAGATCTATCACCTGAAGATCAATATCGCACGTAACTGGAATAAGATGGATACGATCCTGACGAAGATCGACAGTGCGCGAAAAGCTGGACTTAAGATCACTGCAAATAGTTATCCCTATGTCGCCAGTGCAACGGGGCTGACTGCCCGATTACCGAACTGGGTACAGGAAGGTGGAGCAGCTGCGATGCGCAAACGCATGAAGAACCCTTCAGTACGCGCCAAAGTACTTCACGAAATGCGTGTGGGCATACCGTATAAAAATTCGGACGCACACGACGTTGTGCTCCTTGGATTTCGACTGGATTCCCTTAACCTGCTTTACCGCGGTAAGAGACTTGATGAAGTAGCCTCCATCCACGGAAAAGACCCGGATGAAACCGTCATCGATCTAGTGATGCGTGATAGATCAACCATCGCGTCATTGTACTATCAACAGTCTGAGGACAACATCAGAAAGGTAATTACACAGCCATATGTAAGCCTTGGATCTGATGGCGCTTCGATGTCCGATGCAGAGATCTTTAAAGATTGGGGAACGCATCCCCGCGCTTATGGAACGTTTGCCCGCTTCCTCGGCAAATATGTCCGTGATGAAAAACTTATAACGATGGAAGAAGCGATCCGAAGACTGACGTCTTTGCCCGCAACCAATCTCAAGATCAAAAAGAGAGGAAAGCTCGACGTCGGCTATTATGCGGACCTCGCGATTTTTAATCCTTCCACAATAAAAGACCACGCTACGTTTGAAGATCCTAAACAGTACGCTGACGGAATGATTCACGTATTCGTAAATGGTGTGGCGGTATTGATGAATGG
>DATHIE010000434.1:0-2131 GCA_035316905.1 Chryseolinea sp.
TAAGGTCGCGCACATCACACTCGACGTATACAACCCTTGGATCTGAAAGGCTATTATCATGCTGTTTTTTATCAAGGATAACGAGTCGTTTTATGTCAAACTTCAGAATCTCGCCAACCAACGTCGATCCAACGCACCCTAACCCACCCGTGACCAGGCAGGTACTATTTTCTAAAAGCAGATTTACCTGGTCGACAGCCAGACCCAGTTTTCTAAGTCGCGTCGGGCTGAATGGATCCTCGCTTAGCCTTCCCTGAAGGTCGTAAAGCCCGATCATTTCCTTTGTGAGCGATGCCAACTCATCATAGGAATCCTTTTTGTATACCTGAGGCGAAAGCGCCCATATTTTCTTATAAATCTCTTCAATCATCTCAATGGCTCCGTCGTATGGCTCAATTCGTCTATCGCTTTGGTGTGGTTTTGGTTGGTCGCACCGGCTGCATTTTTTCTTGGAACTGACTGGAAGAACTCTTTAAGGGTAGTCTCTGGTCTTTATTCATTTTGGGCAGCCTGATCCCCGGCCTCAAATGTTGCAAAAAAATTCACGGGTGCTAATGATTGTGGTCATCATTATAAGCGATTTATATCACAGCAATACAACGGGCTTTTAATGGTTCGGGGAAAGGTTTAGCCTTGGTTGTCTTCAGTGCTTATTGTCCGCTTTTCGTTCTTATTATCGCAAAGTAATTCAATTAAACTACATCCGGCGCAGCCGCTGGTAAAATTTTTTTTGAGAAAGGATGGTTACCATTCCTGCTGTGATCCAACGAAAATTACATCCCGGTTTATCTCAAAACCAGCTACAGCCGTTGAAGTTCTGCGAATAGTCGAACAGGTATCATATTGGTCGATAAGGAAACAAACATTTGCGGTCAAATCCGTTTTGCATTAGCGTTTTTTCTTGGAGCATGCCACTTGAAAATTAGCGTTTTGCCGACCCGACTTAAACAATTAATTTAAGTGCTACCAATACTGAAAACCTAACGTCAAAAGCATGCGCACTATCCATACTATTCTATTCTTATTCATGCTGTCATTAACTTTTTCACGCGCTGAAACGGCATGGATAAGAATCAACCTCCTGGGATATAAACCTGCTGGCGTTAAAGTGGCTGTTTGGTGTGCGAAAGCTAATGAAACTCTTGCCGCCTTTGACTTGGTTGATGTTGGAACACAAAAAGTTGTATTCAGCAGTTCTGTAGGAAAATCTTATGGTTCTTATGGGCCATTTGTTCAAAGCTATCGCCTTGACTTTTCATCCTATAAAAAACCCGGTAGGTATTTCCTGAGAGGTGGTACTGCAACTTCTCTGCCTTTTTCAATCGGCGATGACGTGTATAAAGGTACGGCGGACTTCAGTTTGTTGTACATGCGGCAACAAAGGAGCAAATTCAATCCATTCTTGAAAGATTCATGTCATACACACGATGGTTACACGATGGATGGCCCGATGCCAGATAGTACTCACCTTGATGTCAGCGGAGGCTGGCACGATGCGACAGACTATCTTCAATATTCAATGACATCCGCCAATGCCACCTACCATTTGCTGGCCGCTTATCGTGATTTTCCAGAGGTGTTCTCGGACAAACATCTGGCTAACGGACTGGCCGGACAAAACGGAATGGCAGATGTTTTCGATGAAGCAAAATGGGGACTCGACTGGCTTGTAAAGATGCATCCAAAGCCGGATTGGATGTTCAATCAGCTGGCTGACGATAGAGATCACAGAGGATTCAGATTGCCAAATAAAGATACAGCGAGCTACGGCAATGGATTGGAACGCCCCATCTATTTTCTCACCGGCGAAATACAGGGTCTGGGGAAGTATAAGAATCGAACAAAAGGAACATCTTCAACGGCAGGCAAGTTCACGAGTGCTTTCGCGCTAGGTGCGACGTTATTCAAAGGCAAGGACGCCACCTATGCAGCAACCCTTGAGAGTAAAGCGTCTTCAGCTTACGCGTATGCTTTGAGGAAACCAGGCAACACTCAAACCGCGTGTTATGTTTCTCCATATTTCTATGAGGAGGATAATTGGGTTGATGACATGGAACTTGCCGCGGTCCAGCTTTATCATATCACAAAAAACAAACAGTTGTTGGATGAATCCTTTAAATATGCCGAGCAG
>DATHIE010000435.1:0-5562 GCA_035316905.1 Chryseolinea sp.
TTATCCCCTCATCTTCTTATCTCCTTATTTCCTTATTTCCCTATCTCCCAATCACCTCATTCCATCTTGAATACCCACGCTTCTTTGAAAAGATTTTTCCACCTGTACTCATTTCGCATTTTCACAGCGTCAGCCTGATCCGTTGTTGACTTGAGGTATACATAATAAAGGTTGTTCTTTGGATTGAGAGCAACATTTACCACTTCGCCTTTAGCCATCATATCCTTTGTGAATTTCATGGAATGATTCATTGAGGAGAACACACCAACCACAACATAGTAGTGCCCCTTTGTCATTGTAAAGGCTTCCTTAGGACCTGGAGCCGCAGTTTTGACAATGTCCTTCGCTTTTGTTGCAGGAGGCTCCGTCACATTTGTCTTGGCAATTTCATTGTCCTTTTGAACGGGATCAGTGGTTTCGATGTGACGTGTTTCTTTATCGGGCGCTGCTTCTACTTCGCGGGAATCATTTATGTTTTCGTCTGACGGTTCTTCGATTACATCGTTAGCGTTGGCGAGTACGGGTAATTTTTTAGATGCCGATTTTGAAGCCGTGCGTTGTGATTTCTTGCCGAATCGGATACCGAGATGAAGCTCATGGGAGCTGCCTGAATTAAACCCGGAGGAGAATGGAGGAAATTCGTAGCTATAACCAAATCTGAATTTTTCTTTGATGTTAGCGCCGAGGAAGAGAGCTAGTCCGTTGTTTTGATTGTAGCTAACTCCTGTCCAGATGTTTTCCTTGAAATGTACAAGTGTTGCTACTTCCCAATAGTCCTGAATGCCGTCTTGTGTCTGTCTGAACAGAGCGTACGGTTCAAGCGCTACCTTTCCCATAGGATCCAGGTTAAACCGATAGCTGGCGGAGAAGAGCCGGTTTCTTAAGTTGGAGAACTCAAATTTATTGAAGTTTTCGCCGTTAAACGCATTTGACGTGAACAGGTCTGTCAGGGCAAAGCCGAGGCGCAATCCGGAGATGCTATAGACAACTCCAAAATTTCCGTCAACATAAAAGTTGTTACCCGTTGCATTTAAGATTGTTGGATCATTCGTGTTCATTTCTTCGGCTGTCAGATCCAGTTTGTTAAGACCTACTCCGCCGGAGAGTGCAAATCTCAAAGATTGATTGGATGCGATAGGTACGACATATCCAAAAGTCGCCATGAAGTTCGTGTTACGAAGCAATACCTGCTTATCGGAGTGAATGTTCAAACCAAGGGATACACGCTCGCTCGTTGGAAATTGAAGACTTACGCCGGTGGTGACAGGTGCATCTTTAAAGTTTGTCCATTGCTGGCGGTGGACAAGGTTTACCTCCATTGCGTCATTTATGCCAACATAAGCAGGATTAAATAAGTATGGATTAAAATAAAATTGCCTGTATAACGGACCCGGCGTCTGCGCACTTGAAAAATGAATTGCCAGCAGGAAAGACAATATCGAGAGTAAATAATGTTTTTTCATCAAAGTCAATAATGTTCAGTTCAATCGTTCTTATTCATTCTTTTGGTTCTATTGAAACCAGCGTTCCCATACCCGGCCCATTTTGTAATGACCCGCCCGTCTACTTACCTATGTTTCTGGTTGTTTTACGGACTATCCGCACAGCATCCTTACATCCGTTTTGATGTCGCCGACTACCGGATTATTGTGGGCTTTAGCCGCACGTATCGGTCTTCGGGAGTATCGATTACCCAATCGTTGTCATAAATAACCGGATTGGTACTTTCTACGCGCGCGATATGCAACGCATCTGAAATAAAATTACCGATGTGATCGGTCAATTGAGCCAACGATTTATGAGAAAAGACTGTAGACAAAATGAAATCCGCAACATACCTCATCACTTTTTTTGGTTAGACGACGTCTTCATACTCTTAAAGCCTGATGACGACGTGGTTAAATTAAAGGGCGAGGGTCTTGATCTGCGGAAGGGATGCTGAATGTAAACACTATCGCCTCCACTCCGTCTTCACAAAAAAGATTTAAGGATCTACCCCTTGCCTAACCGAATTAAAGCGAACAGCTACAAACCAACGCGCAAATGTTAGCATAGATGTCTGGTATGGAAAGCATGAGTCGATGGATGACCCTATTTTCAGATGAGAGGTCAATATCTTCAATAGCCTAGTATTATCGTTATTTGCAACGGTATAGCTACACACATTATGCTTAATATATAATGAATTTCGGTGATTTACACGCATCTCATGTAAGGAATAGTAGAAAATTGCGAGAAACCATCATTCATAAGCTAGGACTAATGAGTTGAGACTGTGCGCATTAAGAACAATCAAAATTGCTTGTCCCATCGATTCGTGATAATGAATTTTTCTATCGATCATACTGAACGTTCAACGGAACATTTTGTCAGAGCCCACAGACAAACGAGGGTGCTAAACGCAGACGTATTCGGGGTTAATACGGATTCAAACGATTGAAGGCTGCTCAAAACAGCATCAAAAGTTACATAGACATCGGCCAATTAGCTATATTCGATTGATATGTCTTTATAAAACCAACCATATAGATCTATGCAACGAAGAAATTTTATCCAAAATGCATTGATGGGTGGCACGGCCCTGCTAACCGCCATGCCTCTAAATAATGGAGTAGCTGCCCCTGTGCCCTCACCTCCATCTAAAATGAAGATCACCAAGATTCGGTATTACAGCGCACCAGGATATAACAAGCCGCTGTTCAATCAGGCCAGAGGTATAGTTGAAATTGAGACGGATGGAGGTATCATCGGCATTGGCGAGGGCGGAGCCAAAGATACCATTGAACAATGTGCCCAGATGCTCATCGGCGAGGACCCATTCCGTATAGAATATCTGTGGCAGAATCTTTATCGAGGGATGTTCTATCCGCCGGGCCGCGAGAAATTGCATGCACTCGGCGCCCTTGAAATGGCGTTGTGGGACATTAAGGGGAAAGCCCTTGGTGTACCGGTATATGAGTTGCTCGGTGGATCCGCACGTGAATTCGTGGAATGTTATGCGACGGGTTTCGCGGCATCAAAAGCGACGAACGAATATGATCGCGCTAAAGATTGCATCGCAGCGGGGCTTCGATCCTATCGAACGAATCCAACCGGCGGCAATGGTGAAGAACGATTCGATTTTTATGAACACGTTAAGAAGACAATCGAACACTGCAAGAAGATGGACGAAGCTGTTGGAGGTGCAGGTAATTGGGCGATAGACCTTCACACTCGATTTGATACTCCGGAAGCAATCAAGATCTGTGATGTGATACAGAATCTTGAGCCATACTTTGTGGAAGATCTTATTCGTTCCGAAAATCCGGGTGTATATAAGACGCTTAGACAATTGACAAAAGTGCCGATAGCTGTAGGAGAACAGTTTGGTGACCGATGGGATATCAACGAGTTGGTTGAAAACAGGCTTATCGACTATTCACGCGTTACCTTACCAAACTGCGGAGGTATCTCTGAACTGAGAAAGATCGCCGCGATGTGTGAAACTCATTACGTGGGGATGATACCTCACTTTACCGGCCCTGCGTCAACGGCGACGCTGGTGCACGTTCTGGGGTCGTGTAGTCCTACTCGTTGTCTTATGGAACTGGTGGGTGGACAGGTGGAAAAGCCTCCTTACTTTAATGAAGATTACGTCCTATATCAGAACGGCAAACTTTTTCTTAATCCAGCACCGGGGTTGGGGATCAAATTTGATCCAAAGAAAGCGACATTTGTTATGGAAGTTGTAACAAAGACGAAGTTCCCTCATCCGATTCTTTATGCAAAAGATGGGTCAATTCATGGATGGTAATGTTATAGAGGTCCATTTATGACAAAAGTAAAAAATTACCGATGGCTGGTTGTTGCATTGCTCTTTTTTGCCACTACAATAAATTACCTGGACCGGCAGATTATTGGTTTGCTGAAGCCGCTGTTGGAGAAAGAATTCAGCTGGAGTGAAACGGACTTCGCCAGGATCGTCATGGCCTTCACAGCTGCTTATGCGGTAGGCCTATTGGTTTCCGGCGGTATAATTGACAGAGTTGGAACGAAAATAGGATATGCTGTCGCAATTGTAGTGTGGAGCATTGCGGGTATGTTCCATGCATTAGCCCGGAGCGTGCTAGGCTTTAGCGTAGCGCGCATTGGTTTAGGAATCGGGGAGGCGGGAAATTTTCCTGCCGCAGTCAAGACAGTGGCGGAATGGTTTCCTGCAAAAGAACGCGGACTTGCTACGGGTATCTTTAACGCAGGAACCAGTGTTGGTGTAGTCATGGCGTTGTTGATAGTACCCTGGATACTTGTTCGCTACGGATGGCAGGAAGTATTCTGGATCACGGGCGCCCTGGGGTTTGTCTGGCTCGTGTTCTGGCTTATTTTTTATGAAATTCCATCTAAGCAGAAGCGACTATCAAAGGACGAATACGAATATATCATCGAAGGTCAAGACCGACCTATTGCTGAAACCTCGGGCAAGCGAATCCGGTGGCAAAGATTATTTACGTTTCCACAAACGTGGGCATACATCACCGGGAAAGGGCTGATCGATCCCATCTATTGGTTCTTTTTATTCTGGCTTCCTTCTTATTTCTCTTCCACATTCAGTCTCGACTTGAAAAAACCAAGCTTCGAACTGATGGTCATCTACGCTGCTACAACCGTCGGAAGTATTGGCGGCGGATATTTTTCGTCATGGTTAATTAAACGTGGATGGCCCACGCTGAAGGCGCGTAAAGCTTCGCTTCTGCTTTTTGCCCTACTTGAAATTTCCATCATCCTCGCACAGTTTGCGTCCAGCGCATGGGTTGCAGTTGCACTTATCAGCCTGGCGGTGGCTGTTCATCAGGCATGGGCTACAAATGTATTTACTATGGCTTCGGATATGTTTCCTAAGGAAGCTGTGAGCTCCGTTGTCGGTATCGGCGGAATGGCAGGCGCCGTTGGCGGAATTCTCTTTCCAATGGTGGTTGGCACCTTATTGGATTCTTACAAAGAAGCAGGCAATCTTACAGGCGGCTACAATGTACTCTTTACCGTTTGTGGTTTTACCTATCTCACTGCACTATCGATCATTCACTATCTTACCCGCACCGAAAAGAAGGTTGAGCTTGCGGAAATTCAATAGTGTTTCCATTAGTACTGTCTTCCAGAGCGGTTGCGGTCTTATCAAATCCTGCGCACATGGAATGGGATTTGCAAACCATATTACAATTGATGAATTTAAACGCGAAGGATCTGTTTCAGCTTTGGCAACCATTCTATTAGGAGACCTGCCTTACATCGGGCAGTTCCTTCGCGGTAGATCGCTGCTCTTTGTAGCCAAAAGGATACCTCCATTTCCGGTGAGCAAGCGTTAATACAGCGTGAAGGCGCTCTGGATGACAGCCGTAAGGAGTGGCTCAACACCTATCATTAACCACTAAAAATTAACGTTCCTTCCTCAACGTCCAGCCTATGCTCGCAAGAACCACCACGATCAGTAACCACGATGATGCAGTAGTGACCTTGTTTCCTATCACGTAAGGCTTAGGCTGAAACTTGAATTCAATGGTATGATTTCCTGAAGGAACCTGCAAAGCA
>DATHIE010000436.1:0-7564 GCA_035316905.1 Chryseolinea sp.
GCCTTGGTTCAGAATCCAGAGACCTTGCTTTACGAAGGAAGCGCTGGTTTCAACCTGCTAGACTCAATGTCGACGATGGACAAACCCTATGGTCAGAATTGTTGTCGTGTCTCGTCACCAACGCAGCTAAACTACTACGACCACATCAAGACCTTTTTTCGGCCTGCCAATCTTTACAACACAAGTATTTCACTTTCTGGCGGCGATGCTAGGTATGATTTTAATATAACCTTCGCAAGAGCCCATCATCAAAGCAACTTCGATGGTGATGGTTATAACGAACGCAACAGCTTGGTGTCCAATGTTGGTTTTGAAATCTTGAAAGGACTGAAGCTCAGATCAATTACTCAACTAATATTTAACAGGAACACAGTCAATATCTGGCAAAAGCAGGACTTTGGTTTGGGACTAAACTCTTTTACACTGTTTCAAACCAGGCCATTTGCAGACTTCGAAAAAAAAGATACACAAGGCAACTACGCCAGTTATTATGGTTCCATTGTGGGCGTCAATCAATTCAATCCTTATTATGAATATCAATACGCCAGGACGATGGATAAGAAAATCGATCTCATCCAAAACTTTGCCATCAACTATGCTCTACCAAAGTATGCAGACTTTGAAATACTGTATGGTATCAATTACCAGGACCAGACAGTAGAGCATAATGTGGGTAGCCAAACCTTAAATCAGAACTCAATTGCAAGCGGCAAGTTCACATCATGGATAAACTTTGAAAACACCGGCGAGATCACAACGATTGAAAAAACACGAATATTTGAAAACTTTCGGGCCAGGTCGACATTTCGGTTTGACCTAATTAACGACTTTAATTCCTCATTGCCGCTTCAATTTCTGACTGACATAACCTTTGATTACAGAAGCGACAACTTTCACCACTATGGATCATCCGCATTGGGAATACCTCTTATTCCACCGCCAGTTGCCACCAATGGAAGCTTATTTAAGATCTTTGAAGATTACAATGAGGAATTTGTTACATATGGTTATTTCGTCAATCAACGAATCGAATATAAAGAACTGGCCGGCATATCCGGAGGATTCAGAACTGATTACAGCTCCGCGTTCGGAAGAGGTTCGGATCCCTTTACATTTCCTCGAGCCGATGGTTTCTTCCGGATCTCTGGCCTTAACGGTTGGGATGGTAGTCGATTTGCAAATACAATACTTGAATGGAAGATAAGGGCAGCTTACGGAGAAGCGGGTATCCAGCCAGGTCCATTTGATCGTTACGTTACGCTGACGCCGCGGACGCTCGGGAAAAGCAACGCTCTCTTTATCGGCAATGAACAAAGCAACCCGGACCTAACCGTTGAAGTGTCAAAAGAGTTTGAAGCGGGTTCAGACCTGATCATCGATGGATTGAAAGGAAATTGGCTGCGAAACATTAACATCTCTGTCTCGTGGTGGAAAAGAAACACCGAAAATCTCATCTTTTCGGCGGACGCCCCTCCTTCATTGGGCATAGGTACGATCATAGATAACGCACTTTCACTCGAATCGAGCGGGGTACAGCTCTCGGTAACTACCACGCTGTTAAAGGGTAAGAGTTGGGACTGGAACCTGACAACCAATTTCAGCACGCAAACAACCATACTCAAAGACGTGAAGAATGCGTCAGGCGAAATTGCTACTGGAAACAGAATACTACGAGAGGGCGAAAAACTGGGCGAGGTGTACGGATCATTAATGTTGGCTAACGTGGACCAGAAAGGGCCGGATGGAGAATACCTAATCCCACTTGATACCTCGCAGTTGAATCCCGAAACAGAAAAAAAGTATGGGCCAAACGAAGTGCAATCTGCCTATGAAGTGGCGAGCAACGGGTGGGTTGTACACAAAGGCTCAAAGCAACCGTTTATTACAAACGGGAAGTACAGCTTGGGCGATCCTAATCCAGACTTCCTTTTATCCTTTATTAGCGACATTAGGTTCAGAAAGTTTTTATCCTTTTCCTTTCAGCTGGATTGGGTGCAGGGTGCCAAGTTGTACAATTACACGCGTCAGTGGATGTATCGCGACGGGATACATTCAGATTATGAACAACCATTCACTATTGATGGTCAAACAGGAGCCTGGACCGCTTTTTACCGTGGCGCTTATTTACCAGCGCGGTGGGAAAAGAATTACTTCTATGAGGATGCCTCGTTCGTTCGGCTGAGAAATGTTGCAGTGGCAATCGATTTGTCTACACTGATGACGCGACTAAAATTCAACCGGCTGCAATTAGTTATATCAGCGCGAAATCTCCTGACATGGACTCGATATTCTGGACTTGACCCTGAAACAAATTCATATGGGGCCAAGAATAGGTATAGTGGATCATCTACACTGGCTCGCGGCATGGACGAAAACACGCTGGGGAACTTCAGGACTTATCAGTTAACACTTAACATCGGTCTATGAACACTATGAATGCGAAAAATCAAAATGGTTTTATTGTCGTAGCTGTTTTTGTCCTGATGACTTCATGTCAGGATGAACTTGACGTAATCAATCCAAATGAACCAACTCCTGAAAATGCGCTCACAGAGCTAGGTATTATTGGATTGGCTCAAGGAGCAGTTTACATCAACGGACAATCTGATTCAAAGTATGGTGGAAACATGCAGAATACTGTGTTGGGCCTTCATGAGTTAATGGGGGACGTAATCACCTCCGCAGATCACGCAGGGGGAGCGTATTGCCCCGATTCAATTACGCTTGACGATGGATCGATCCTGCCATCGATTAACGACAATGGGCAGGTGGCATACTTGCGAGAGTATAATATTGCGTCGTCGATGGCGAATGTCTTCTATTATGAATGGGCCTTCATGTATTCCCTTAATGCTACATTGAATGATGTACTTGCCACGTTGGAAGCGATTGACATAAGCGATGAAAAGAAGAATACGGTACGGGCCTGGTGTTATTTCTGGAAGGGGTATGCCTATAGCAGAGTCGGGTCCATGTATTATGCTGGAATTATTACAAATGAAGCGTACAAAACGAACGACGTTTATGTTGCTAAGGAAAGAATGCTGGAAGAAGCAGAAAAGTATTTTATTCTCGCTGAAGAACAATTGACCGTGTTGGCCGATCATGCTGATTACCTCTCAAGCGTTGACAAGCTGGTTCCTTCCGTTTGTAAACCTGGTAAAGGAGGAGTCATGACCACCGCTGAGTGGATCCGTCACATCAATACGTTGCGCGCAAGGAACCTGCTCGTGAATACGCGAACCAGCGTGATGACGACGGACCAATGGACTAAGATCTTATCATTGACAAGCAATGGCGTTAGAGAGACTGACAATACATTCACGCTTCGCACGGATGAAGCAGGTCAGCTGCTCTCAATTTACAACTACGTTGCGAGCACCGCATTCGGACCAACCTCCGATGGGGGAGGATTCTACAAGATAAGCGAACGTCTTATACAGGAATTCAAGCCCCGTGATAACCGTCTTATGAACAACTTCATGGAAATATCACCATGGATAGATCCACAACGCGACCGGACTACGACGACGAATACGCGTTACGTGTTGCTCGAACAGGGGAACGGTATACCTGGTGTACTGGTTTATCTCGATCGAGGCATCGGGCAGCAGGAATTGTACTTATCCAGTACTTATGAAGAGAACATCCTAATGCAAGCTGAGGCAAATATCAATACAGGAAATATTGATGCAGGCTTGGCATTGATCGATGGACTTCGCAACTACCAGGGTGCCGGGCTGCCCTCTGTTTCTGGAACCAGCCTGGTTTTGGATGAGGCAAAAGAAGAATTACGCAGAGAGCGACGTGTAGCCCTTGCGTTCCGCGGTTTTGCATTCTATGACGCAAGAAGATGGGGTGTCCTCGAAAATGGACGGAAGGGCAGCGTAGTAATTGACTTCGAGGCCGTAGTAAATACCAACGCTACAGTCTATTATGGCTACCTGGATTATTGGGATGTGCCTATTGCTGAATCATTCGTCAACCCGCCGGGAAAGGGAAGCACTTCGATCACTAATCCAAAATAGGTCGTGATAGAGATACCTCCATATTAACAACATTGGGGTCCTGTTTTGCAGGTAGCTTATGAAGTAGGTTATTCGAACCTTTCCTATTTCAGTAAAGTGTTCAAGGAGGAGTTTGGAATGTTGCCTAGTGAATATTCAATGAATTGATTATGATAACAAGGACGTTTAATTGTGCTTTGCTATTGTTCACGTTGATCACCGCCCACGTGTCGTTTAAGTGCAATAGCCAGAGCCAATACCGGTTCCAACACTACGACACCTATGATGGCCTTGCATCGGAATTTGTTTCCTCAGTCGATCAAGACAGCCTTGGTTTCATCTGGGTGCAGTACTACGGCGGGTTAAGTCGCTTCGACGGCTATAATTTTAAGACATACAGGTACAACGCCGGAGATTCGGCACGTTCTAATCTCAATTTCCTCATAGGTGGGCTTGTAAAAAAAGCCCCGGAAGGGGAGATATGGTTTAGCGAGCATCATCGAAATCCAGCAGCGTCTTTTGCGCTCTTTCGCTACCACGTTGAGGGTGATTCTTTTGTCAAATACGCTTTGGGCCTGCAAGGAGTAGCTGTACTTCGCGTTAGTTTCGATAAAAATCACTCCACGGCATGGCTATGCACTGATGATGGATTATACAGGTATGACTTAAATACTGGATCACTGGAAAGTTATAGGCCGGTAGCCGCGACTGGGCGGGCTGCAAGTAAATCGAACTTTATTATTGATGCGAGTGACCGAGGCAGCGACCTCATCGTAACGACGCTTAAGGGTTTATATGTATTTGACAAATCAGCGAAAACGTTCAATCAACCGCAGATAGCTCCAAAAGATACCTCGCTACTACAGAGTTCTGTCTTTGGAGATATTATTGAAACGTTACCAAGTGATGCGGATGGTATCTGGCTCATGCACGACCACGGGCTTGTCCAAATTGATGAGGAGTTCCGGGTTCTTAAGCAATTCAGTTTTCCCAAAGGGATGTTTGTCGTTGCATGTGATAGCGATAAAGACGGCGTGATTTGGATGGCATCGCAGGGCGAAGGATTGTTGCGTTATGATCCCCGAGATAACACCTCCGTCTATATTCGTAATCTGGCAGATGATCCTTCCTCACTGCGATCCAATTTTGTCAAGAGCGTTTTTGTGGATCGCAATCAAAATATTTGGGTGGGTTCCGATCTTGGCCTTAGCGTAATGCGCCGAAAGAGTTTACAATTTCATAATGTTGACTTGAAAGGAGACCGGCTGGATGCAAGCGCAGTCTACCACGCTCCCGATGGGGATTACATTTGGATCGGCCAGAAGAATCCAAATCTCGAGGTGGAACTAAAAATAGCAAAGTTCGATCCGTCCAAACCTGATGCTCTCCAATTCAATTCAATTACCAAGCCTATGGCGGGGATCAAAGTCCATGACTTCTGGCAGGGGAAGCGTCATATGTGGGTCAGTTTGTATGGCATGGGGATCTTGAAGTTTCCTATAGATCCAACCGACGGGCACGTTAGGCCAGAGTCTATGGATCTATTGAGTGTAATATCTGACAATCCGAACTCGCTGAGCACAAACCAAACTCAATCCATTTGGGAGGATGCTGATGAGAATTTATGGATTGCGACGACGATGTCACCACATGGGGTAAATAAGATTGTGAGTACTGTTCCGTATGGTTCGAGGGGATCGGTTATGTTCTATAGTCACAGTGATATGGATTCGTCCTCCATTGCAAGCAATAACATCTTTCATCTGATTCCACAAGGTGAAGATTCATTGTGGTTGACTCATCCGCTGGGAGTAGACTTGTTATTGGAGCAAAAGAAGGTCATTCATATCAGCGACAGACCTGACATTGCGGAGGTGAGAACAATGAGGGACGGAACTGTATTTTTCGCCACCTCGGGAGGGTTGTACCAAGGCCGCGCAACAGGTTCGATATATGAGCCTGTATTCGTTTCTGCAGTCGGAAATCAGGAATGCGTCTCAATGCAAGAAGATGTGCAGGGGCGACTTTGGATATTTAATACAGAGGGCGTTGTCTGTTATGACAGGCGCTTAGACGTCGTCGTTAAATTCAATGAACATGATGGGTTCTTACACAGACGTGAAATCCAGGATTGGATGGCCAACCATCAGACACGCGATGGCATAATTGTTATGCATGATCGCAATGGGCTGTCAATATTCGATCCGCGGACTTTTGAGATCAGCAAACGAGCTATAAATCCTGCTCTCGTAGCCCTTAACGTAAATAACAAACTAGTCTCCATCGCGGGCATCAATCACAAAGATAGAGACTTTCTGATAGGCACTGACATTACAATGCTCGATGAACTTCTAGTCGATTACAAGCACAACAACTTTTCTATCGAGTTTTCTGCCATGGAGATGACTGCTCCGGAGAAAAATCTCTATCGTCACAAGCTCGAAGGTTATGATGCTGACTGGATTGAGTCGGATTATAAAAACAGATCGGCGTCTTATACGAATCTTGACCCCGGTACCTACACCTTCAGAGTAAAAGCCACTAATCATCATGGCGTCTGGAGCGATAACGAACGAACACTAAAAGTCATCATACTTCCTCCCCCTTGGAAAACATGGTGGGCATACTCTATATATACGGTTATTGTTTTAGGTCTTCTGTTCATGGCACGCCGAATGATTGTGCAGCGTGAACGATTAAAAGGCAGTCTCAAGATTGCTAAAGTGGAGCAGGAGAAGGAACACTTCGAGCTGGAGAAAGCCAAAGAAGTGGATCGGGTCAAAACCTCCTTCTTCACCAACATCTCGCACGAATTCCGAACACCACTTACACTCATCAAAGGTCCTGTCGAAACTCTACTTGCCAGATTCAAGGACGATCCTGATGTTGTCCAACGCCTTAAACTGGTTCAACGTAATTCGGATGTGCTACTACGGCTCATCAACCAACTTCTCGACCTTGCTAAACTCGAATCAGGAACGATGAAGATCGAGAAATCTACCAGCGACATCAATTCATTCATTCGGGCTATAGCCGGCTCTTTTGAGTCGTTAGCACGGCATAAAAATGTTACCCTGTCCGTTGAAATTCCGTCTGACCGTCGCCAGATGATCTTCGACAAGGATAAAATCGAGACCATTCTTATCAACCTAATCAACAATGCTGTCAAGTTCACGCCTTCAAGAGGTGAGGTGCAGGTTCAGGCAGTGTGCGGCGATAATTCGTTAACCATGATCGTACGAGATACTGGTTTTGGTATACCTATCGAACATCAGCAAAAGGTATTTGAACGCTTCCACCAGGTAAACGAGGCGCACAAAGAAATTGGAACCGGTATTGGACTTTCGCTTGTGAAAGAACTCATTCAGCTTCTCCAAGGAACTATCATCGTAAGCAGTGAGCCTGGAAGGGGAACAACTTTTACTGTGATGATTCCCCTAGAAGCCGGCAGGCAAACCTCCGAACCTGTGGAGGAATTGGTTGAGACATTATCAATCAACACCGGACCTTCTAATAATAAATTTCAGGTCCCCCCATCTCACAACGGTGCGCCAGAG
>DATHIE010000437.1:0-6166 GCA_035316905.1 Chryseolinea sp.
TATAATCAAATGTCTTTTGAACTGTATAAAAATAACAACCGTTGCATCCTTTGACTCTTGTTACTGGCTATTATTCAACTTTATCAGTCGCTCCTTGCGCCGGACACCATACCACCGCCCTGTAGAATATTCTCTTCTGGGATCACAGTAGAATAAAATCTACAAAAATTTTCTCGCTATGATTGGTCTGTGTCCTATAAGTGCCGAAATTTTTCGCCCATCACTTTTATCATCCGATGACATTTAATGGCACCCTTTTTCGTATCCTGTTATCCATATGTCTATCTTAAAGTGCTTTTAACAAAATCGTAACTCTTCTCTTAACAAGTACCGGCCGTAATGCCGGTAGATGAATATGGGCAATTGAAGTGACCTTGGCCGAATTGATTATCGCTTAAAGCAACGGTTATGGAAAAAATTAACCCGATATTAATAGTCGATGATGACGTGGAGGACCACATGATGCTCGACGAGTATTTTCAGGAAGTCGGTATTAGTGATAAAGTCACATTTCTGATAAATGGGCAGCTCGCATTACAATACCTTGAGTCGATCGAAGATCCTTCACAATTGCCGAAGCTTCTGGTGCTTGACCTTAACATGCCAATATTAACTGGCTCGCAGGTACTTCTGCAGCTAAAACAAACACCGCGTTTCAAGAATATTCCTGTTATTATTTTCTCTACGTCCGTAAATGAGAATGAAAAGCGAAAATGCCTCAACTTTGGCGCGTTGGAATACCTTGTAAAACCAATTACATGGGATGAAGGCGATCGGATTGCAAAACGGTTCGCTTCGTTTGTGCCTCAGACGGATGCGGCAATGGGCTAAACAACGCCGACCTTCAAAGAAATTCCAAGCCAAGGCGCTTAGGCTGGTCTCACTGGATGACATGCTTGAGGCGAGGTGTTATGCCGTTGATCATCCACTACCACGGTCGCAGATTTATGAAATCTCAGACATAAGGACGATAAAGGAACGAATGGGTTAATCGCAGCTTGGTTATTTAGCCAGCACTGTGGTCGATCCGCATTTACCAGTGCCCTTGTCGACAATTTCTATTAAGTAAAGCATCGAACCGTTAAGGTTAAAGGAATATTTCCTGACCGAACTTGTTTCGTCATTGAGGTGAATGTTAACGATCGAGCCTGAGATAGAATAGTTGCCGAACGTAGTCTCAATCGTGCCGCTCGAAGTGTCAACGAGCTTCAACGTTCCATCTTCATTGAAAGTGTAGGTATTGCATCCCGTATCGTTGCACGAAAATGTGGTAGACGTGATCTGCGTCTTATCAATACAATTTTGACAGGAAACACCTTTCAGCGTCCACGTTCCTGTCAGCGGATTGATTTCGAACTCTGAGGGTAGGCATGAGGTTAACAGCAATGCTCCGCAAAAGAATAGCACTGAAATGCTTTTTTTCGATTTCATATGATTGTTCGGGTGCAAACGGGCCAAAAAGTCCTTTTTCAGCCTGTTTTTAAAAATGCACTCCAATT
Organism: Chryseolinea sp.; assembly: GCA_035316905.1. Lineage (GTDB taxonomy): Bacteria > Bacteroidota > Bacteroidia > Cytophagales > Cyclobacteriaceae > Chryseolinea. The sequence continues at coordinate 1,500 of DATHIE010000437.1, forward strand.
TAATGTACGCGCATGGATGTCAGAACGGTGTAAGAAGTAACCTGATTTTTTGAATTTTTTTGGTTAATCGAAGTCCCTGAATATGTGCCTTTCTGCGCGAAGCTTTCTTTCAGCCGCGTTTACCTTAATAAACGAATGCGCGCGCAGGATGACACAGATGAAGGTGTCGCAACTTGATGAAGGAGTTGCATTGAAAAGTTAACAGAATTACTCGCCGTTCACTACGCCATTATAGGTAATGGGTTCTCTGTCATTCGAAGTGATGATGACTCTTGCGTTCCCGTTTTCAAAAACAGAAACAATGACTCGTGGGCTACCCGAAACTTCCTTAGGTGTGATGTTTATTGTCCAGCCTTTCTTTTTTTCCTTGACGGTGTAGTCATATTTACCGGCATGGAATTTCATTCCGCCATCACTGGATCCATAAGTTGCCTGATAAGCTCTGCCGACGTAAGGCAGGTCACAAACAATGGTATCAGGCGAAACTTTCAATGTATAACCAGGACTAAGGGTTCTCATACTTCCTTTGAGAGGTGTCAGCGACTGCGCTTGAAAAACAAATTGTTTTGTATCTACCATCTCTTTCACGGACCCCTGTGATATTCCTTTGATAGGAACAAGTGCTATAAGAAGTAGAAAAATCAATGAGGTGCATTTCATAATGGAACGACTTTATTTATTATAAAGATAACGCTTTGCGAGGATAGCTTCAGCAAACACCCCCACACCTAACACTCTCACCTGCGCACTGAGACAGCGCTTCGGCGGGCAAAGCATAACCCCTAAATTCTAACTCCTGTCCTCTAACTGCTAACTTCTAACTCCTAACTCCTAACTCCAGATCATCGCAAAAATGTGAGTTTAGGCGGCACGCTGTCGTAAAATGGCTATGACTTAATGCTGAGACTCAGAAAATTACATCAAACGACCTTCGCAACGTCCTGAAATTCAGGGTTCTCTTTCATTTCGAGGCCGATTCCAGACAAACCTACCTTGTTTATAGGTTTTCTATGTACTCATGTAGGTTTTGAATGGAATCTCGCTAAATGCATTCTACGATTTCCCTTCTCTTTGTAACAATCAAACAAACAATTTTCAAACTATGAAAAAAATTACAACGCTTGTTTTTGCATGTCTCTTAGGGGCTGTAGCGTACGGTCAAGGTCTTAGCGGTGGAATCAAGGCAGGCCTTAATTTGGCCAACCAGACATTCTCTGGTAACGGATACACCACTAGCCCTAGTTTTCTTCCAGGAATGCACGGTGGTGCTTATGTTACCTGGATGTTCACTGAACATTTTGGACTTCAGCCTGAAGTGCTTTATTCTGCACAAGGTGCTAAGTCTGGTGATCAAAAGTATAAGGTTAACTACGTTAACGTTCCTGTATTGGTGCGTTATAGCGTAAATGATCTGTTAAGCTTTCATGCCGGTCCTCAGTTTGGAGTATTGACTTCTGCGAAGTTTGTTTCAGGCTCTAGCGATCAGGATATGAAAGATCAGGTTAAAGGCAGCGACATGGGTATAGCCGCTGGCGTTGGTATCGATCTTCCGATGAAACTCAACTTCTCGTTCCGTTTCATTCAAGGACTTTCGAACATAAACGACACTAGCAATTCAACGGTCAGCCAAAAGAACTATAATCTTCAGCTCTCTGTCGGTTATACGTTATTTGGCAAATAATCCAAGTTTCCAACTAGCATTAAAAGGAAGGACCTCAGGTCTTTCCTTTTTTGTTATATACCGTGTGTTTGAGATTCGCGTAGGGAGTTCGACTCTCGCCATCACTGTCATCGGTAATTAGTTTGGCATGTGACAAATCCCGTTAAGTACGAAAAAAATTCTACAGACACTTGGCCCGCAAGCAGGACAGAATGTCGCTGTCATAAAATAAAATACTGAACCCCAAACGCCTGGGAGACGTGTATAGGCCGTTATTCCCTTGGCACTATTTTTTCATTGCTTTCTGAAAAAAAGATTATGGCAAAAATCCAAAGAATTACTCCTAACCTCTGGTTCAGTTCCGAAGCGGAGGAGGCCGCAAGATTTTACACTTCGATATTCAAAAGATCGGGGATTGATAGAATAACCTATTATACCAGCGCAGGGCAGGAGACTCATAAGATGCCTCCGGGTTCTGTTATGACGGTTGAATTCCATTTAGGAAACCTAAAATTCATTGCACTTAATGCCGGTCCGGTTTTTAAGTTTAACGAGGCCGTATCGTTCGTTGTGAATTGCAAGAATCAAAGGGAAGTAGATTACTATTGGAATAGGCTGTCTGAAGGCGGAGATCCAAATGCACAAGTATGCGGATGGCTGAAAGATAAATTTGGCTTGTCTTGGCAGGTCGTGCCGACGGCGTTAACGGAAATGCTGTCCGACCCTGACAGGGAGAAGGCTGAGCATGCAATGGAAGCGATGCTCAAAATGAAAAAGATTGATGTTGAAGAACTCGAGGCGGCAGCGCAGTCAGTTTAATTGTAATGTTTGAAAAAAGGCATCAGATTCTTCTGATGCCTTTTTTTGTTTCTTTATAGTGACTTCAAATACTCTACGAGATCTTGTTTTTCATTCTCTGCAAGATTCAATTTCTTGAAGCTGTCGTAATGATTGACGACGTCGATTAACGTGGGAAACCTTCCATCGTGATAGAAGCCTCTTTTTCTGATCCAGATCCCTTTTAGTCCTTGAGTTACATAGGTCTTCTCAGGTGAGCGGTTTGCCTGGAAATCATCTATCCCGATTTCCTCTGGCTTGTGAGTATTCCATCCTGGCTCGCTGAACAACGGCGGAACGTGGCAAGTGGAACATTGACCTTTACCATTGAACACTGCCATTCCCCGCGTTGCTGCGCCTTCATTGAATGAGCCCTTCGGCGGCTTCGGAGATGGTATGGCCAGCTGGTAGAATTGTAACGCCGCCAGTTTATCCGATACCTTATCTTCTCCCGTTGGTCGTTTGTTTCCTAACTTCATTTTAGCCGCGATCGGAAATTGTTTTGCGTCCATTAACCGGGGATCGTAGAAAGTACCCTGGCCGTTTAATTCGAGGTTGGCGACATAAGCATTCCAGTAAGTGACATTTCCCCAACCGCCTGTCCAGGTATGAAGGTTGTGTCCCGCATGGCCGAACGCTTCAGGAATGAGTGTGGCGGCTGGCTTGCCATCAGGACGTGTAGCCTTACCGTCGAGGTTGAGCTCGGCATCAAACTTTCCTGGTCCCCAGCTGGCCAGCACCTTCTTTAGGGTTTCTACATCTACGTCGAGCATTTCTGTGAAAACTGTCAGATCCGGTGCCATCGAAATGATCGCACCTACGTTCAGATCCTGGTTAGGCCAACCATCTAACCTTTTTCCGATGCCTGTCTCGCTGTCGACCGTAGAATGACAGATCGCGCAGGTTACTCCGATGGACTTTAATTGTCCTCCGTCAAAACTTCCCACGATGCCTACAACAGCATTCAACTTGATCAGCGCTAGTGTTGCATCTGTGTCATCCAGTAACTTGCCCTCTTTGATTTGTTGCTTCACAGATTCGGGAAGTAGATCAAGATCAACTTTTAACCCTGCAGCTAACGCAGCCTTCGGCGTAAGTCCATCACCAACGCCACCGGCGCCTTTATCCGCGATGGCTTTGTGTAGCTGAAGTTTGTCAGTCCAGAACGCTTCGTCTCCGAAGGTTTCAAACCTGAACACAGCCTTTCCTTTCGTCAACAGTTCGGAAGCATTTTCATTAATACTGTTATTCCAGGCATCCGGAATCCCAGCTTCGTCTGATTTTTCACGCTTTGCTTTTTTTGGAGACTCACAACACAAAAGCATTAATGGAATTACTAAACCAATAATGCCTATATGAATAGTAAGTCGTTGCTTTGACTTTTTCATCTTTTCAATCTTTAAATGTCTAGGATACTTAGTTGCACATGCATCAGATCGTTATTGATGAGACGCACGTGTTCAAAGATTTTGATTGAAAAGCTTCGCTGAGGTTACAAAAAAAGCTTAGCTATTTTATGTTACTCAATTTTTATGTTGAGAATATTCCCCATATCGGTGCCACAGGAGTGTCATGTACACGTAAGGAGCTTAGTGTATGTTCTTAATCTCGACAATGGATGAATACTGCGTAAGGTTAGCGGAATAGTTAATGTCGCCCGTGTTATCGTGAATTCAGCTCGCAATCAGTCCGTGCCAACGCTTGTTTACTACATGCTTTGCGCGATAACTGTGATCGTGGACCAACCGGAACAAAAAGTTTTCCCATGCTTCAGCGTGCATATTAACGTGATTTTTGAAATAATCGATGTCGTCAATGTTGATGAATGCGCCCGCGCCAGGGATCTGGGTAATTGAGAAAGTAACTTCATTTTCCTGGAATTCGATGCTCTCAAAGTCGATCAACATGTTCAGGGAGTTCGCTATTGCTTTCATGGCCTCTTGGGATTTGGGGTTTTTAGAATCACCCTTAATGAAAGCATTAGGAAAAGTAACCCATTTACCAGCAAATTTTTAACAATTTCCAGGTCAATCTTTACCTGATTCCAGGTCAATTTCCAGAGGAAGGCAATGTATGAATTAGACAGTGGGGAGTCGGCACCCTTTTCAGGCGCTTTCGCGGTGGGAGAAGGAGAGAAATCCCGGTACCAGAGAGACCAGGATTCCAATTG
>DATHIE010000438.1:0-6391 GCA_035316905.1 Chryseolinea sp.
ATCCATAGTCGATGGTCCATAGTCCATTGTAGTTTGATATAGTCTACCATAATAAGCACCATCGACTATGGACTATCGACCATGGCCCATGGACCAACTAACCATCGACTATTAACCATGAATATTTCCCTCAAAGAAAAACTGTGGATGTTGTGTAATCAATACGTTGAAGAAAAGATCCATTCCGCAACTGAAGCCATGCGGAATGCACAGGAGGCTGCAAATGAAGAGGGTAAAAGTTCTGCCGGCGACAAATACGAAACCGGTCGCGCAATGATGCAGATTGAAAGAGACAATGCCGCGACGCAGTTGGATGAAGCACTGAAGTTGAAGAAAACATTGAGCCTGATCGGCGCGTCCGGGAGGCACCAGGTGATATCGTTAGGAAGTATTGTAATAACAAAGACATTCAAGGCCTTTGTAAGCGTCGGCCCTGGCAAACTAAACGTTGATGGAGTGGACTATTTTATCGTGACGCCTATGTCCCCATTGGGAAAGACACTTTCCGGGCTTAATGTGGGAGCGGAGTTTACTTTTAACAACAAGCCGAATACCGTTTTAGAGATTTTTTGAGCGCTGCATGGAATTTCATTTTATCTTTCGACATTAATGCAGATGGCTATGGCTATTAGGGTTTGGATGCAGGCTTTCCGTCTTCGAACGTTACCACTTGCACTTTCATGTATTGCAATGGGCGGTTTCCTCGCGGCTTCTGCCAACGCGTTTCGCCTCGACGTATTCTTGTTATGCGTGTTAACGACAATATCACTGCAGATCCTTTCCAACCTCGCGAATGATTATGGCGATTCCATTCACGGCGCTGATAGTATCGATCGCGTAGGTCCGTCGAGGGCTGTTCAGCGCGGAGCAATCTCCTCCCGACAAATGAAGGCGGCCATGATCATTTTTATTTTTCTCTGTCTTTGCAGCGGAATATCCTTGCTGTTTGTCTCGTTCGGAATGAACTGGAACGCTCTTCTCTTTTTCTTTGGACTTGGCGTACTTAGCATCTTTGCCGCTGTTGCCTACACCGTGGGAAAAAAACCTTATGGTTACATCGGCCTTGGTGACCTGTCCGTATTGATCTTTTTTGGAGTGGTGGGAGTGATGGGTTCGTATTATCTCTTCACAAAAAATATTTCATGGAACGAGCTGCTCCCTGCTCTTAGTTGCGGCCTTTTTTCGATTGGAGTATTAAATGTAAATAACATCCGGGATATTGATTCCGACCGCAAGGCGGGCAAGTTTTCAATACCCGTCCGGATAGGCCGCAGCAACGCGATCCGGTATCATTGGTTTCTCGTCACAAGCGGATTGTTGTGTGCTTTTATCTACAACACTGTGACATTTCACTCGCCGTGGCAGTTCTTGTTTATGGTAAGCGCACCGCTTTTTGTCTACAATGCTATTGCGGTTACCAGGAAGCCTTCGCATGAGCTGGATCCTTACCTCCGTCAAATGGCCCTTTCTACCCTATTTTTTGTCTTATTGTTTGGTCTGGGCCTTATTTTATAAGGCCGGTTAAACCAAGAGGGGTCCAGGAGTGTCTATGGCATAAGTATTGAACAATTTCAATTATTACAATTCGTTTTAATTTTATGAAAACCTATTGGATAAAAAGGTTTTGGGTAATTGGCGTTGGTTTGCTTCCGTTCGCGTGGTCTTGTCAACCGGAGCCCGATTCCATTAAGTTGCTGGATGAACTGGTGGTTTCAACCACGTATGACAACGCGGTCGATTTTCAGACCTACTCAACCTATTCAATTGCTACGGATACTCTAGGATTTGTTTCCAACCAAGCAAATGACACCATTCTGATTCAGGCGAAAACCGACTACCCACGCCCGGTATTGCAAAAAGTTATCGGTAATCTGAATGCACTTGGATACACCAAGGTGAACAAGAGTGATAATCCAGATATGAGGATCAACGTCTACATCGTCAACGATTTTAATCTCTTTCAGCAAGTGATCTATCCCGATTATTACTACCCTTCTTATTATGGTTATGGATATGGCTACGGATCATATTATGCCTATCCGTACGTGAACACGTATGCGACGAATACAGGATCGCTGGTTATTGAGATCCTTGATTTGAAAAATGTAACGCCGGATAACAAAGTCAAGGTTATCTGGGGTGCGTATATGGGTGATGTCTACAGCACCATCGATCTTATTAAACAATCTGAAAAAGCCATTGATCAGGCTTTTGTTCAATCTCCATATCTGCACAAATGATGAAGCGACATTTGACGATATTTTTCCTTTGCATCGCTGGCTTAACCCAAGCGCAGGATAATTACTTTTATTTCAACTGGGATGTCAATGTTCCTCTGGTAAATAAGACCTGGATCAGCTCGACGAGTACACGGGGAGCAAAGCTCGGCTTTCGGAAATTCATCGGCACTGAGAGCAAATTTTCTGCGGGTCTTGATGTAAACTGGGCTTATTACCAGGATTACAAACCTACAGAAACCTTTCAGCAGCCTGGAGGTGCAATAACGACAGACTATTTTAATGACATTTTTCAGCTGGGTATTGCGGCCAATGGCCAATATTATTTTCCTGTGGGAAACCGCGAGCACTTCTTTCCATATGCGGGCATTGGGCTGGGTGCCGGAATGAACAGCTATACCGTGTCATACAACATTTATACCGAGGAAGAAAACAGCTGGGGTTTCCTGGCGCGCCCGGAAGCGGGTATACTCGTCAGGATCGGTACACGGAGAAAATTGGGACTCATGGCCGCCGCGCATTATGATTTCTCCACCAGCAAAAGCGTGAGCTACGGGTATGATAACTTCATGAACGCTGGTTTTCAGGTTGGCATCATGCTGATGCAATGGTGACGTAACTAGCTGATTAATAACTCACAATTTTTTATCTGCCCGGCATCCCCACGCGGGGCCTTCTGTTATCTTTGCAGCATGTCGCAACAGATACTTATTCTAGATTTTGGTTCCCAGTACACTCAGTTAATTGCAAGAAGGGTAAGAGAACTCAATGTTTACTGTGAAATCCACCCTTTCAACAAAATACCGACAATCACAAAGGAAATTAAAGGGGTTATCCTTTCAGGTAGTCCTTGTTCGGTCCGGGATAAAGGTGCTCCAAGTGTCGACATGGCCGCATTTGCGAAAGTTCCGGTCTTGGGAGTTTGTTATGGCGCTCAGCTTATCGCTCACCAAAGCGGTGGAAACGTACTCCCGTCTCATCAGCGCGAGTACGGACGCGCGCGACTCACAACAGTCGATCACCATAATGAACTCTTAAAGGAAATTTCTCTCGACACCCAGGTCTGGATGTCGCACGCCGACACTATCGCGTCGGTGCCATCCGATTTTGAGGTCATCGCCAGCACCCCGTCTGTTGCTGTGGCAGCCTACAAAATTCAGAACAAAAACATATATGGAATTCAGTTCCATCCCGAAGTCACACATACTACAGAAGGCAAAAACCTTCTGAGGAATTTTGTGGTCCACATTTGTGGTTGCACGCAGGATTGGACTCCCGATCAATTTGTGGAATCGACCATTGCTGATCTGAAAGGAAAGCTCAACACAGATAAGGTGGTGATGGCAATATCGGGAGGTGTTGACTCTACCGTTGCTGCCATGTTGATCCATAAGGCAATCGGGAAGAACCTGCACTGTATTTTTGTTGACAACGGACTCCTTCGTAAGAATGAATATCAGCAGGTGTTGGATTCGTATCAACACATGGGTCTTAACATCACCGGTGTTGACGCAAAGGACAAGTTCTATTTTGCATTAAAGGGATTGTCCGAACCAGAAGCAAAGCGAAAAGCTATTGGAAAGACCTTCATCGATGTGTTCGATGAGGAAGCTCACCGCATAAGTGCTGTAAAGTGGCTTGGCCAGGGAACAATATATCCGGATGTAATCGAATCCGTTTCCGTTAATGGTCCATCGCAGACTATCAAGTCACATCACAACGTTGGTGGATTGCCTGATACGATGAAACTGAAGGTTGTTGAACCACTCAATACATTATTCAAAGACGAGGTAAGGATCGTCGGAAAGACTATTGGAGTTGATCCGACAATTTTAGGTCGCCATCCTTTTCCGGGGCCTGGACTGGGTATTCGTATACTTGGCGATATCACCCCCGATAAAGTTCGGATACTCCAGGAAGTTGACAGTATATTTATTGCCGGATTGCGCGAGCACGGCCTGTATGATAAAGTATGGCAGGCAGGAGCGATGCTGCTTCCGGTACAGTCTGTAGGTGTAATGGGCGACGAAAGAACCTATGAACGAGTAGTCAATTTACGGGCTGTAACGAGCACCGATGGAATGACTGCCGATTGGGCTCATCTTCCATACGATTTCCTGGCTAGTGTTTCCAGCGATATCATCAACAAAGTTAAAGGCGTTAACCGGGTTGTCTATGATATAAGTTCAAAGCCGCCGGCCACGATCGAATGGGAGTAGACATCCGTTCCGTTATTGCGATGCAAGACTTTTTGAACCCATAATTTTTTAAGATGCGAAAAGTTATATACATATTCTTAGCTATCCTTTTAATACAGATACCGTCGTTTGGTCAGATCGACTACACCAAACAGTATTTTAATGGGAAGAATCTGTTTCGAGAGGGCAAGTACAATCTGGCTATGGAGACGCTAAAACCTGTGATGGCTGCCGACAGAAGCAATCAGTATTCAGAATACGCTACTTTCTATTACGCACTTTCCGCATACAATCTTGGATACAAGTCACTGGCAAAAACAAATTTTAACCAGATCAAAACACTTCACCCCACGTGGGACAAAATGGATGAAGTGAACTTCTGGATCGGCAAGATCAATCTCGAAGATAAGGACTACTTTCAGGGATTAAAAATGCTGTCGCAGGTTCAGGATAAGAATCTTCAGCCATCGATCGAAGCAATAAAGACGAAAAGCATCAGTGAAATTACTGATGTCGAAACCCTGAAGATGATGCGCGAAGAGTATCCAAAAGATGCAGTTGTAGCCAAAGTACTCGCGACGGCTTTGTCGAAAGATCTCGCCAATGCCGAAAGCAAGATAATGCTCGAGTCTTTAATAAAGGACTTCAATCTTCAGCGGACAGAGTTCATACCAGAGGCCCCCAAGACCTATTACAAAGACATTTATGCCGTTTCGGTTCTGCTGCCTTTTATGGTTAATACGCTTGACCCGTCACCTACTTTGAAAAGAAATCAAAGTGTGCTTGATCTGTACGAAGGGATGAAACTTGCAGTTGATACGCTTAGTAAGCAGGGAACGAAGATCAACCTGCGTGCATATGACACCGAGCGAAGCGTTGAACGAATCAAATCCATCCTGAATCATGACGAACTAAAAAACACCGACCTCATCATCGGACCATTTTTTCAGGAGGAAAACAAACCCATCGTGGATTTCTCACAGGCAAATAGAATTAATACTTTCAATCCGCTCCACAACAACAGCGAACTGATTGGAATAAACCCCTATGCATTCATGTATCAGCCCTCGCTGGAAGTGCTCGGAAAAAAATCCGGAGAGTTCCTGGCTAACTATTCGAAAAAGAAGACCTGCATGGTGTTCTATGGAACATCGAGGAGGGATTCCGTGCTCGCCGCTAATTTCGTTCAGTCGGCTTCTGAAAAAGGACTAAAGATCGTCTCGTCGAATAGATTAACAAAAGAAGGATCCAAGTCGGTGCTGACAATCCTTGCTACACCTACAGAGTACGATGAATACAGGTATGCAAAGCAGTTTACCTTAAAAAAGGATAGCCTGGGTTGCATCTTTGTTGCCTCGGATGATGCCTTGATCTACGCGAAAGTGATAAGCAGCATTGAAACACGTGGAGACCAGATCATCGTACTGGGTTCAGAAGCATGGCTGGATCAGAACACTGTCGACCTTGAAAAATATCACCATCTTCCCGTAGTACTTACGGCCCCAAATTACGCTGGTCTTGAGAAGCCGACATCAAAGGCGTTTAGGAGAAAGTTTATTAAGACCCATGGTCGAGCTCCATCGACATACGCCAGCGTAGGATATGAGTTGATGCTATTCCTGGGAAATCAACTTAAAAAACACGGTGTATACTTTCAGGATGGATTAACCAAGGATGGCGTCATTCCAGGTTATCTAACGGAAGGATACGACTACCAATTCGGCCGCAGCAATGCGCTCGTTCCTTTTATCAAATTCGATGAAGGAAGTGTGAAAGTGATTGAGAGGAGATAGCTATAATTGTATCTTCCAGACCTCAGCTATAAAATTTCATTATCATGGATTTTTCCCGTAGTCATACTCTTTTTGAAGGGGCGAAAAAGTTTATTCCTGGCGGTGTCAATTCTCCCGTTAGAGCATTCCGCGCAGTAGGAGGCAATCCGCTGTTCATAAAAAG
>DATHIE010000439.1:0-4066 GCA_035316905.1 Chryseolinea sp.
GAAGATTTTTTTGGACACTTCCTCTTCTCTAATTGGCTGGCTTTTCAGCACTTCATCTTTACCCGGATGCTCTACGCCACTTTTGTGGAGATAAAACGCGTAATAAGGCTCATCGAGTACAACGGTATCGGCACGCTGCGCAAATGAATACATCAGCGCCGTTGAAATATTCCGGGGCCCTGAAACAAGATTGATACGTATCATGGTATTTTACGTTTGCTTCTTCACCACTAAAAGAAAGCAATCTTTTTCAATAGGTAAATAGCCTTGCTCATAACAATAGAAATATTTCAGTCCGTCTTCATTTGTATAGACACTTGTGACGTGAGAAAAATCAAACCCTTCGGCGATAAGCATATCGCGACGGATCTTCGCTTTCCCCTCGCGATTTAAGGCCATGAGAATACGTCTGTTCCTTCTAAGTGCATTGTTGATGTTCCGGATATACCTGGTGACATCGCCATTAAGCCGGTTATTGAACGTGTTACGGCATTGATCTGAGCAAAACCTTTTGTCTATTCGACCGATGATGAGGGAGCCACACTCCCTGCATGTCTTTTTTGATGTTAGTGGCATACAACGAAATGATTACAAACGACAACAAATGAATATAAACGAAAGTAAGTACTTAAAAACCGACTAAGTCCAATTTCAAAACACATATTTACCTGACAGTCGTCGCGGGGTTTTCCGAAGCATGTACTGTAAAAATGTTACACTAAAATTCAAATCGTTATGACAAACTTAAGGAACAGCGTCAAGCTAATTGGACGGCTGGGCAAGGACCCAGAAGTGCGAACTTTTGACAGTGGAAAAAAAATGGCAACTTTTTCGATCGCCACCACAGATTCGTACAAAAACCAGAAAGGTGAAAAAGTTTCGGATACCCAATGGCACACCATAGTGATCTGGGGCAAGCTGGCAGATGTCGCAGGAAAATACCTTAAAAAGGGGAACGAAATAGCCGTTGAGGGTAAGCTCGTGCACAGGGTCTACGAAACGTCTGCAAAGGAAAAACGCTATATAACAGAGATCAACGTAAATGAAATGCTCATGCTTGCAGGAAAATAACCACCCGCTCGATTCGTTATTTACAAGCCTGGACTCAAAAAGTGCCGGGCTTTTTTATTCTTCCGGCGGGCTATTGCGTTTATATGACCGGGTAATCAGAACCGTCTTTTTTACTTAGTTTTGTTTTGCATGACTTTTTTATATCCAGCTTTTTTATGGGCACTGACTGCGTTATCAATTCCAGTAATTATCCATCTCTTTAATTTCAGGAAAACCACCCGTATATATTTTTCGAACACGCGTTTCCTGAAACAAATAAAGGAAGCCACAACTGCCAAAAGGCGACTTAAGCACTATCTGATCCTGGCCTCAAGGCTATTATTCCTTTTCTTCCTTATCATCACATTTTGTCAGCCCGTCATTCCAGCGGAAGAACAATTGTCCAGTAATCCAGATGTGGTCCTTTACCTGGACAACTCTCAAAGCATGTCTGCCCAGATGGACGACAAGACCAGGGGACTCGATGCTGCCATCAGCTTTGCTCAAAGTATTGCTGATGTTTTTCCGCCAGATGCACGGTACAAGCTTATTACAAATGACTTTTCACCATTTTCAAATACTTTCAAAACCAAACCGGAGGTGCTTGACCTGCTCACCCAGATTCGGCTCTCACCCGTGAGCCGCACGCTTGACGAAGTGATGGACAAGATTCAGCAGGACAAAGGGCTAAAGCGTCAGGAAATTTTCTGGATATCAGATCTTCAGAAATCAACGCTTGGCAGTATTAATTCAAATGTCGATGGCAGTTCGAAACTGCATCTGGTACCCATTCAGTATGGGCAACAATCCAACGTGTTCGTAGATTCGGCATACCTGGATAACCCGTTTTCCACTGGTGGCGGCAAAAATGTCCTGCACGTCAAGATCAGGAATGACGGAAAACGCGAAGTGAATCAACTCAATCTGAAGCTTTCGCTTAATGATATTCAGGCGGGTACTTCCGCAGTCGATATTCCTCAGGGTGGGGTGAGCGAGGCGGAGTTCGACCTGGCCTCTAGCCTTTCGGGGTTAAATACAGCGAAGATTAGTTTCAATGATTTTCCTGTAAGTTTTGACAACGAGTTCTATGTGGCCGTGAATTTCACAAGCAAGATCAGGGTAATCGAGATCAAGAATACCAATGACCGTACCGTTGTAGAAAAGGTATTTGGCAATGAGACGATCTTCAGCTTCAGGTCATTCCCGGTGAGCAATTTTAACTATAGCCTTTTAAGTCAGGCCGACCTGGTAGTAGCTAACGGGTTGAATTCAATGGAAACATCATTAATCAGCGTTTTGCGGAGTTACATTAACAACTATGGGACGGTACTGATGATACCAGGAACGAAACCACAGGCGGAAAACCTGAAGATATTCCTTCAGCTGCCGTCGTTAAAGGTGGTCGATATGAAAGCACAGCTCGAGCTGGGCCGCCCGGATTTTTCAAATCCATTTTTTGAAAATGTATTCGAAGAAAAGTCGGTTTCGTTGGCAATGCCCAAGGGGACGAAAATACTCGACTGGGGCAACGACCGGACGGCTATACTTCATTTCAGAAATGATCAGCCGTTTTTATCACGGTTCAATCAGGGTGGACAGCTATACGTGTTGGCCTGCGCGCTCGACGTAAGCCAAACCGACTTTTTCAATCACGCTCTATTTGTACCTGTGATGTATAGAATCGCGGCAAGCGGAAAGAGAGATGAAATGAAACCTTACTACACATTGCGCGAAAGCTTTATTAAGCTGCACGTCGACAGTCTGCGTGGGGAAGAACCGTTGCGCTGGGTGGGTGACGAGGAGGTTGTTCCGGCGCAAAGGAAGATCAACGATGATGTAATTTTCGATATTCCCAAGTTCTCAATGACCAAGGGTTTCTACAAAGTAGTGATGCAGGGCGACACCGTGAACCTACTGGCCTTCAATCTCGATAAAGCAGAGTCGCTGATGGACCAGTATAACGGGGAGGACCTTCAAAAAATATTGGGTTCGGGCGATAACGTCACCATTTTCCAGGTCGGGGCGGCTGATTCTTTCAGCAAAGAAATAAAGGAGCGATATTTGGGCAAGCCTCTGTGGAAGTTCGCCTTGGCCATGGCTATTTTCTTTTTGTTGATTGAGATCTTGTTGATTAGGTTCTTAAAGTGAAAAAGTAAAATTTGCCGTTGTTCGTGCTGCCGGATAAGTTTGCTACCATAAACGAATAACTAATTAATGAAAATATTAATTCAAGGCCCCGAGATCTTAGACGCCAGCTCACCTTACCACAAAAAAGAAAAAAATGTCGTCATTAATAATGGCCGTATTGTAGAAATTGGGGATAAGAACTTTAGCGCAGATAAAGTTATTCGGGCAAACGGGATGAAACTTTCCGTTGGTTGGTTCGACCTCGGTACATTTATTGGCGATCCCGGCCTCGAACATAAAGAGGACATTGATTCGGCCTCGAAAGCTGCGGCTGCTGGCGGTTTCACAGGTCTGGCCGTACTCCCGAATACCTCACCATGTGTCCAGACAAAAAATGAGATCAGCTATCTCATCAAAGGCAACGATTCGCAGCTGGTTCAGATCCACCCACTGGCCGCAGTGACGAAGAATAACAAAGGTGAAGAACTTACTGAGATGATCGACCTGCACGAAGCAGGCGCTGTGGCATTCACTGATGGCCTGAAGCCGATTTGGCACACGGACATACTTCTCAAATCCCTGCAATACCTTCAGAAATTCAACGGTCTGCTTATTGACCACCCTGAGGATATCTGGCTAAATTTATTCGGGCAGATGCATGAAGGAATAAACAGCACCCGCCTTGGATTAAAAGGCATGCCTCGGATCGCCGAGGATATCGCCGTCAATAGAAACCTCGACCTGCTTGGATACGCGGGAGGCCGACTTCATTTTTCGCGGCTGTCGTCCGGGAGAGCCGTGGACCTAATAAGGGGTGCCAAGAAAAAATTCAATGTTAGCTGTGATGTCACGGTATATCAGGCCCTATTGGATGATAGCCAGTTGTTTG
>DATHIE010000440.1:0-2167 GCA_035316905.1 Chryseolinea sp.
TACGAAGGATTGTTTACTCCTCCTGATCCGAAAGGAACGCTCATGATCCCTGGAACGCGTGGTGGCTCGAACTGGGGTGGAGCAGCTTTCGATCGCGAGACGGGAATACTGTATGTAAAGTCGAGTGATTCTCCTGAAATCGACCATCTTCAAAAGGTTCAACCCACTGAACAAACAGCTACACAGGTTCCTTATTTTCAAGGCAAAGCCATCTACATGAACCATTGTGCCAGTTGTCACGGTCGTGATAGAAAAGGTGATCCGCCGAACTTTCCATCGTTGGTTGACATCACCAGTCGCATGAACAAAGACGTGGCCTTGACAAAAATTATGCAAGGCAGCGGCAGGATGCCTGCATTCTCCTCCCTACTGAAGGGCAAAGAGGAATCTATTATTGCATACTTATTCGACCTTCAGCATACCAGACCATCTCAGAAGGAAGCTGATCTTTTTGAGATACACACAAACCGGTTGGCCACCAGGGAAAGCAACGACAATAGCGACACCGCCGCAGTATATCTTAATGTAACTCCGTTCAGTCATTTCAGAGACATCGAGGGAAGGCCTGCAATCAAGCCGCCGTGGGGCGCGCTGAATGCAATCAACCTAAACACAGGGGATTATGCCTGGAAAGTATCGATAGGCAATATCCCTGAGCTACAGGGCAAGGGTGAACCAATAACAGGTATGGAAGGCTACGGTGGGCCTATTGTAACAGCTGGCGGCTTGATATTTATTGGAGGCACCCGTGATAAAAAATTCAGGGCATTCGACAAAGAGACGGGTGAAATCCTGTGGGAAACAGAATTACCTGGAGTTGCCAACGCAACGCCATGCACCTATTGGAGTAATGGCAAGCAATTTATAGCGGTGTCGGTGTCAGGAAGTGAGGCAGATCCGGCGGGATCGATAATCAGCTTCGCTCTACCCTAAAGGATCAGAATAACTCTGGTTGAATCACTTTGTAGGTCAACAAGCCCATCAGAACGAAACCGACGATGACAGTGGTCCATCTGAATAACGCCCGTGTCTCCCGTTCAACCTGTTCTTTCCTCACGCTTTCAATACGTTGGGCCACATAGCCCACGCGATCTGCATTTGTGAGAATAAACCACCCTTTAGTGGTAAGCGAAAGGCCTTGCGGGGTTTCTTTCAGCGTGCGGTCCCTCAAAAGAAAATTGATGTGATCTTCAACGATCGTGTAGTCCGGATCGATGTTTTCGTAAAAATTCTGGCGTCGTACGTCAGTGTGAGTGTAGCTGACATTGCCGTTGAATTTTCGCAAAATGTTATCACAGATGATCTCATTGGTTAACATGCTCTGGTTCATGTTGTACGCGGTTATAGTAATCTAAAGGTAAATATAAGCAAAGGAAAATAAAAACTTGCAAATCAAACCGTTAAGAGAATCTTAGAATCGCCTACTTTAAGCTACGGCAGATAATCGGCGTTATCTGTTGCGGTACGAAAATAGGGCGCGATTTCCGAGTAGACCAGCCGAAACCGTTGGAAATACCTGAATTCCGACTAATTACCAAGGGTTACAGGTGGTCCGCATCTGCATGAAGAGGAGTCAATTAAAACACCTCTCCTCTATGAACAAAATAAGAATCGTGATGCTGGCCCTGCAGTTTTTTTGCAGCAATTCCACCGCAATCAGCCCTTCGCCTTTGACAATCAATCCACTTGAACGTACGTCCCAATCCCTCACGCTTGACGTGTTGACGGTGTATAACCCAGTCGCAGGGCAATGCGATGCAACACCACTGGTGACAGCGTCAAACCAGCGAATCAACCCGACACAACTCCGTTCAGGTACAATCCGGTGGATGGCATTAAGTCGCGACCTTCTGAAAAGATGGGGAGGGAAAATTCACTACGGCGACACTATAAATCTAAGTGCCGGCGATCCAACTATCGATGGCCTCTGGGTTGTCCATGACACGATGAATCGGCGATTTCGCAAACGTGGTGACTTATTGTTTGATGCGAGAGTGCGTTCAACTGGCAAATGGTCGAACGTAGTGATTACACTTCAGAATAGAAGAACTTCAGCCTCCGGGGATGAAGTCCCTACCGGACTCCTTTGACCTTCATCTTGAGCGTGTACACTGACTTCGATGCCGTAACAAAAAGGGTCTTTTGGTCTTTGCCCCCAAAGCAAACG
>DATHIE010000441.1:0-4496 GCA_035316905.1 Chryseolinea sp.
AAAACGCTCTCTTATTAACATAGAACAGTTCAAAAATTACCTATGTCTCTTAAAAAACTATAACCATGACAAAACGGAGAGATTTGCTCAAAGGATTGATTACCCTGCCCCTGATCGGAGGTCTGAACGGACACGATGCGATCGCGAGTTCATCCGAAAAGGATTTTGAGCGCGATTATTTCAAGGAACTCGGCATAAGAACTTTTATAAATGCCGCCGGGACTTATACCATGCTTACCGCTTCACTTCCCCATCCCGAAGTTGTAAAGGCAATAAATTATGCCGCGCTTCAATTCGTGAGACTCGAAGACCTGCAGGACAAAGTCGGCGAACGAATCGCTGAACTGTTAAAATGTGAGGCAGCAATGGTTTCAGCAGGTGCAGCTTCGGCCATCACGCTTGGAACAGCAGCGGTTCTTACCGGCGGTGACCTGAAGAAGGTTCAAAGCATTCCACTCGATATGACTGGAATGAAAACAGAAGTGATCATGCAGAAATCACACCGGGTCGGTTATGCGCACGCGATCCAGAATTGTGGTGTCAAAATAATAGAAGTGGAAACACGGAAAGACCTGGAAGCTGCTATCAATGAAAAGACGGCAATGTTATGGTTCCTAAACACTGGCAATCCATTGGGAAAGGTTAAAGACGAGGAATTTGTTGCTATCGGAAAGAAGTATAACATACCCACGTTCAACGATTGTGCCGCCGACGTACCTCCGGTAGAGAATCTTTGGAAATACACGCAAATGGGATTCGACCTGGTTTGTTTCTCTGGCGGAAAAGGAATCCGGGGACCACAAAGCGCCGGGCTTCTTCTCGGCAGAAAGGATCTGATAGCCGCGGCCCGCAAGAACGCGCCACCCAATGGCGACACCGTTGGAAGGGGAATGAAAGTAAACAAGGAAGAAATCCTGGGAATGCTCGTTGCCCTTGAAGTTTATCTCGCAAAAGATTTCCAGCAGGAATGGGCAATGTGGGAAAAGCAGGTAAAGCTTATCAACGACACGGCTTCGACTGTAGCCGGCGTCAAGACGGAGATACACGTTCCGCCCGTAGCTAATCACGTACCTTCCATTAAGATTCGGTGGGATAATACCAAAGTCAAGATAACTCCTGAACAAGTCCGCGATGCGCTTCGTACCGGCCATCCTTCTATCGAAACAATGGGCGACGATACTTCCGTTGACATCACCACTTGGATGATGGTCCCCGGCGAGGAACGTACGGTTGCCAAAAGACTGAAAGAAATATTACAAAGTGCGGCATCCTGAAATCGCTGCTATTTTAAGACGAACATGGCTGGCCTTTTATATTTTATTACCTATATGATAACCGTTATGCATGCAGATGGACAAAAAACCTATTCCGTAGAGAATATCCAACATGATGAAGTGGTAGTAACAGGCAAGGGAGATAGTAAGCTTTGGCGGAAAGCAAATAAGCTCACTGAATTTGAATATCCGTGGGACAACAAACGCTCCACTACCACCTCGTTTAAAGCGCTTCATAATAAGACGTGGTTATATTGCCTTTTTGAAGTTCAGGATTCGGATATTAAAGTATACGTGGTAAAGAATGATAAGCTTGAGGCTGTAAATTCAGACAGGGTAGAAATATTTTTTAGAAAGGACGATCGACTGACTCCTTATTACTGCCTCGAGCTGGATGCAAACGGACGGGTATTGGACTACGAAGCAGAATATCACAGGAAGTTTAACCCGGCATGGTCATGGCCGGCAGGACAATTAATAGTGAAAGCCACCCGAACGACGGATGGCTACAATGTCGAAGTGGCAATTCAAAAAGAATCTCTAATCAAACTAGGACTCTTAAAAGGCAATAAGATTGAAGCCGGACTATTTCGCGCCGACTGTTACGCACTGGAAGGTGATAAGGCGGATATGAAATGGATCAGTTGGCTAAAGCCTGCATCAGAAACACCCGACTTTCACATACCCTCCTCATTCGGCGTATTAATGCTGAGTGAGTAAGACGATTTTTCTTTCAACAACCACCACCAATGAAGAATTTTTTTATTGTGCTAATGTCTATGGCAAGCTTTATTGCCAATGCTCAAAATGTCTCCTCGGCAAAAGAGTATAAAAAAGTATTCAGGACCTACGGCTTTTCCGACCCAGACCCTGTAGCCAAGATGGGGCCCATCTATCCATACTATCGATTCGATGGATACACGAACGTTGCTACTGACAAAGAATGGAAAGTAGTTGAGCTTGAGAACGATTTTATAAAAGTTATGATACTTCCGGAGATCGGCGGAAAGATTTGGGGAGCCTGGGAAAAATCTTCAGGCCGTCCCTTTCTCTATTATAATCAGGTTGTAAAATTTCGTGACGTTGCCATGCGCGGGCCATGGACCAGTGGCGGCATAGAAGCCAACTACGGTATCATCGGACATACTCCTAATTGTGCAACACCAGTCGATTTCCTAACCCAAAAAAAAGATGATGGAAGCGTGAGTTGTTATATCGGTACACTCGATCTGCTTACTCGAACCTACTGGACGATTGAAATCAATCTACCTAAGGAGAAGGCCTATTTCACAACTCGTTCCTTCTGGCACAACAGTTCATCTCTTGACCAGCCTTACTACACGTGGATGAATACGGGAATTAAGGCTGCTGGTGATCTTGAGTTCATATATCCCGGAACCAAATATATCGGCCATGAAGGAGAATATGCGGAATGGAAGATCAATAGAGAGAACGGCAAAGACATTTCATTCTATGAACAGAATGATTTCGGAGGTTATAAATCATATCACGTCTTTGGAAAATACACTGACTTCTTTGGCGCATATTGGCACCGTGACAATTTTGGCATGGGCCGTTATTCGCCACACGATGAAAAAGCGGGAAAAAAAATATGGATATGGGGGCTCTCCCCTCAGGGCATGATATGGGACAAGCTTTTGTCGGATACTGATGGCCAGTATGTGGAAGTTCAGTCTGGCAGACTCTTTAACCAGGCCTCACCAGGAAGTACATTTACACCCTTCAAGCATACAGGATTCACACCATCAACTACCGATAGCTGGACGGAGTATTGGTTCCCCGTTATGAAAACGGGAGGATTTGTCAAAGCCAACGAGATTGGTGCACTTAACATCAGGTCAAGGAATGGTTATCTTAGAATCGACTTCTCTTCTTTGCAGGATAGCAAAGAATCCATCCAGATATTTGATGGCTACCGCGTGCTATATAGTGAGGAGATTGCACTAAAGCCTTTGGTTGTGTTTACCGATTCAATATCGTTCAAGGGTAATATAAATGATGTTAGGGTTGTCGTTGGTGGCCATAAGATGGTATACCGGACAGATCCAAACCATGATGTTCTCGGGAGACCTGTAGATTCTCCGCGCGACTTTGACTGGACAAGCACATATGGATTATATCTGCAAGGCAAAGAAGACCTGCATCAACGTTTTTACATCACGGCGGAAGAGAAACTTCGAAAATGCCTTGAGAAGGATCCAAACTACGTGCCTGCACTATCAGCGATGTCGATGCTGAAGTTTAGAAACATGGACTACGATAAAGCGCTGGAATATTCTCGTCATGCGTTAAGTATCGACACCTACGATCCCGCCTCAAATTATTATTATGCACAGGCTAACCTTCAAATGGGAAAGATTGCTGATGCAAAGGATGGTTTTGATATTGCCGCTATGTCCACCGAATATCGTGGAGCGTCTTTCACAGGCCTTAGTAAAATATATTTTTCCGAAGGCGACTTAAAGAATGCAATCGCTTACGCCGGAAAATCCCTGGAAGTAAATACAAATAATACGGAGGCCTTACAAATTATGGCCACCGCATATAGGATTCTTGGAGAAAAAGACAAATCAAACGCGTCGCTGACGAAGCTCACCGCCCTTAATCCACTCAATCACTTCATAAGGTTTGAACAATATCGCTCGCAGCCATCTACAGCATCAGCAAATGAGTTTAAGTCCTTGATTCGAAATGAACTTTCAACAGAAACATATCTGGAACTGGCTGACTGGTATCATTCACTTGGCCAGCCAAATGAAAGCCTTGCCGTGCTACTTCTTGCACCCGAAAATCCCGAAGTTTATTATTGGATCGCGTTACTCAAGACCCATCTTAAGGAGCCTGATGCATCAACGTATATTGAAAAAGCGAATGCGCTTTCGACACATCTGGTTTTTCCATTCCGGCAAAGCAGCGCCAAAGTTCTTGGATGGGCAGTTCAGCAATCGGAAAGCTGGAAGCCTAAATACTACCTTGGGCTTATTTACTGGAACATGAATAACTTGACAGCGGCCAAATCACTATTCACTCAGTGCGGCAATCCGGAGTATGCCCCCTTTTACGCTTCAAGAGCTGCGCTATTTTCCGATCTGAATTATAACAGTGACGTGCGGCGCGCAGCGGAGCTTGATCCGAAAGAATGGCGTTATGGCAAATTGTTGGTTAATCATCTCATTGAACAAAAAAGATACGAGGAAGCAG
>DATHIE010000442.1:0-4317 GCA_035316905.1 Chryseolinea sp.
AGACGTTCATTGTCCAACAGAACCTGGCCAAAATCCGTGAATTTATTCTGGGGATCCTCAGCCGACTCCAATTCGCCCCGGCTCAAATAGACCTGCCTCTTTTTTGTTTCGGGGCCCATGAGGTTTTTGAATCGTTCTACGACGTAAAAGTTGTTGTACCATAATGAAGGACTCGCAGCGACATAGTGATCGAAGGCCGGATCTCCCTGCATATCCGCTAACAAACTATACAGCACAAAATACCCACCAAGTGAATGCCCCATAATTATCCTGTTTAACGTGTCAGTCCTGTACGTTCGCGTGATGTAAGGCTGCAGTTCCATCTTAATGAACCGATAGAATCGTTCCCCTCCTCCACTGATCTTAAAACTATCGGCCGGGGGTGCTTCAGGAAATGTATAGTCACGTTTTCGCAAAGAATCCATCGCGTAAGCATTGTCATAACCGATCCCGACTACGATCGCATCAGTTATTTTCTTTTTATTCACAAGTCTTTCAACCGATCCGGATATCGGGTCAAAAAATGCGTTGCCATCCAAATGATAGATGACCGGGTATCGCCTTAGTACGTCACGTTCGTAACCCTTAGGCAACCGGACAAATACGCTAAATGGTTCGGGTGCAATATCTGATTGTAAAGTAATTGCCGGAACCGACTCAACGTCATCGGGTTCATCTGGAGTATTGTTGTCAACGAGTGCGGTGACATAGAGGCAATAGTGATGCGGCGGAGAGGTCCACTGACCCAAGCTATTCCGACGAAAGAAACTCCCGGACCTCCCTCCTATTTTGACTTCATAAAGGATTTGCTTGAGATCATCTTTTTTGTGTTCCGGAATGAACTCAATAGCCGCGAATACTTTCCCCTTTAGTAAGATGTTGTATTTGGACAATTCAAACGTCAACCAGCCTTCCTTTACAGGGTGCCTCTGAAGGATACTTTTTTCAAATATCCTTTCCTTAGGGCGATTGTTTTTGTTATCGTATCGATAAAAGTTTATTCTGAAGCTGGCGCTGTCCCCTCGCGTTGCATTGATGTGAAGATTTACAGAAGTAATCTGAACTGTCTTCTCTCCCAAACGAATAACCTGTCCTATTTCAAAGCTATCATCCGCTTTGAAAATGCCGTCTGTAAAGTGAATCAGACCCCGGGTCTTTATTCCGTATTTCCTTTGAACAAGTTTTTGTTCACTTATCACCACTTCATCTAACGTTGTTATTTTTTCAATAAGGCGGATCGTTATGCTCTGACTGGGATCGATCTCCCTTAGCGGAATGTTCAACTCGTGATAGCCCACAAGGGAAAAGGTGATAGTATCGGCGGCAAATTCAGTGGGAATGAGAAGAGTAAAAGAACCATTTACCTGCGACGCCGATCCAATATTTTTTTCCTTGATCCCTACATTAACGTAGGCCAGGCCATGGCGGTGAGCGGCGTCAACAACTTGCCCCCGGATCGTGATTTGAGACCATGATGAGATACTGCATCCGGTTGCTACGAGTAAAAGAATACTTTTGACTAGCATGAGTCGATGTGGAGAAATTCTGTCCTTATTGTCAATTACAACAGGATGAGATTTCTGAAAGAAAAGTTGCAAGACGGATCGGTTTGGGGCAATCTTCGTCTCTTTGGTGGATTTCCATAAAGACTTTGTTAAATCTCCAAAGCTTCTTACTTTTGTCGCCCTCGCAAGCGAAAAAATGCCCAGGTGGCGAAATTGGTAGACGCACTACTTTGAGGTGGTAGCGCCCGTAAGGGTGTGCTGGTTCGAGTCCAGTTCTGGGCACCAAAAATCCTTCCAAGCGGAAGGGCAAATGTTGGGACGCGAAAGTGTCCCAACATTTATTATTTATGCCGAAGTGGTGAAACTGGTAGACACGCACGTTTCAGGGGCGTGTGGCGCAAGCTGTGCGGGTTCGAGTCCCGCCTTCGGCACTCTATACTAAGAGAAAGGGATGCACTGGCGGCGTCCCTTTTTTATTTATCAAGCTATTTTTTCTTCAGACGTTTTATCTCCTCTTGAAGCGATAGGACCGTATGGGCTAATTGATCGGCGGATCCCGACGACGTGCCTTGCGGATCCGGAAATTGATTGGAGAAAAACGCCTTCGCAAACCAAACCTCCAAAACATCTTCTATATCAACTGAATACGGTTGGTATTGACGGTTATCGGATACCAGCAACAATTTCGCTTCGTCTCCCGCGAAATTAAAGACCCGTTTAAAGACAATTCCATCCTGTTTCGTTACCAGGATATAAAGCTTTCCATTTTTGATTGACGCAACATCGTCAAGGTATTCTCCGAAAATGATGCTGCCTGGCTGTAACGGCAACATTGAATCTCCCTGGATCTCAAAGGCGCGGTATGTTTTGTTCTTTGGTAATACCGGCATGCTGATCTTAGGAAGCTCTTTCACATATTCCACGTCCTGATAGCCCGATAAGTATCCGGCGGATGCCTTTTGTGTGACCAACTCAACGTTCTCTTTGTTGGCAGAGTCAACCGTGATCGCCAGGATCTCCCTTCCCCGGGATGTAGAGCCCACCTTTCGATCTTTGTCGCTCCGACTCAAGTCGAGCCTGACCAGATCATCAAGATTCACGTTAAAGATTTTTGTGATATCGAGCAGTGACGCCAACGGAGGGGTTGAGCGCTCCTCTTCGTATGCACCGATGGCAGCTTGCTTTAGACCAAGTTTTTCGGCCAGCTGCTTCTGAGTCATGTTTTGTTGGGCTCTTAAGAACTTCAGGTTTTTATTAATGAATGCCATATCAAAAAAATAAAAGTGAGTAACAAATTATCACAATCTCATCGCTTAATGTTCCACGCGACACTCTTCTTTGAGCCAATGTCGGCCGAAAAATTTGTGCGTACGTCAACAACAGAGCGATTTTTCATTGAACTACCTGCTGACCGACTTTCTCCGTCGCCTAAACCTCCCGCGAGAGGCGGAAAGGTCTAGTGAAGAGAGCGCCAACCCACAAAATATTTTAATGTCAATACAAAAATCGCTCGACGTCATCAATTTCCCCAGCCTTCAGGCTGGGGTTGGCCCCACTCCAGCTCCCATCCGCCCACGGCGGACAAGGAGATGGAAGGGATTTGTTGCTATGGCATTAACAACGATCAAAACTAAAAAAATTAGTTTAAAAGAAAAAACAATTTCTAATAATTTTAGTTAATTAGTGGTGTGGAACGAAACATCATTCATCTCGATCTCGATGCATTCTTTGTTGCTGTGGAGTGCAAAAACAATCCCCGGCTTCTGGGGAAACCTCTTATTATAGGCGGGAGCAGCCGCCGTGGCGTTGTGGCTGCATGCAGTTATGAGACACGGAAATTCGGCGTTCATTCTGCCATGCCTATGTATCTCGCCCTCCAACTTTGCCCTGACGCTAAAGTGATATCCGGCGATATGGAGTCATATAGTAAGAATTCCCACGAGGTAACAGAGATCATCGCCGAGTCCTCGCCTCTTTTTGAAAAATCTTCTGTCGATGAATTTTATATTGATGCCAGTGGAATGGACAAATACTTCGGCGCCTTTAAATGGGCCGTTGAACTTCGAAGAAAAATAATAAAAGAAAGCGGGCTGCCTATTTCTTTGGGAATGTCTATAAACAAACTGGTGTCCAAAGTGACCACCAACGAATTCAAACCCAACGCAGAAAAACAAATCCCACCTGGTACAGAAAAAGATTTTCTCGCTCCCCTTTCAGTCGACAAGATCCCGATGATCGGAAAACAGACGTCATCTTTTCTTTATGATATGGGCGTTCGAAAAGTGGAAACCTTGCGTGAGATGCCTTTGAAGTTTTTGGTGAGTGCGTTCGGAAAGAATGGTATAAGTCTCTGGAACAAGGCACACGGCATTGATGAATCTCCCGTCGTGTCCTATAGCGAGCAGAAGTCCATCTCAACAGAGTGTACATTCGAAGAAGATACGATTGATGTAAAACGACTGAAGTCAATTCTGATTGCCATGGTTGAAAAGGTAGCATTTCAGCTGCGCGAGCAAACAAAACTTGCGTGCTGCGTAACGGTGAAGATTCGCTACTCAAATTTCGACACCGAAACCAAACAAATGCACATCCCTTACACGTCGTCGGATCATGTGTTGCTGCGGACAGTGACCGAGCTTTTTACAAAACTCTATAGTCGCCGGATGCTGATCCGTCTTGTAGGAGTGCGGCTCAGTGGGTTGGTTCATGGCAATCATCAGATCAGCTTGTTTGATGACACCGCGGAAAGCATTCTGTTATACGAAGCCATCGATCATATCAAACACAGGCATGGCTCCGAAAAGATAACTCG
>DATHIE010000443.1:0-2810 GCA_035316905.1 Chryseolinea sp.
CCATTCACTAAGAATGATTGCCAGTAATAAGTACTTTGCCAGCGATAGTTGATCATAAATCCCAGTGACTTAAAGATCTTTTCATTTCCGAGGCCCAGATTCGTGATCCATTTTGGTGTATTGAATCCATCTTCGAGTCCATCGTTGCTGGACTTATGCTGGAGCGCTGAATAGGTGACGTTGCCAGTTACCTGGAAATTTTTCAACAAGGTATATTTCAATCCCAGACTCGAACCGTAGTTGTAAGCACTAGTGCTGGAGTTGGTCCACATCCGGTAACGATCCTGCTTTCTCCTGTCGTAAAGGTAGAACGGAATGGAATCAGGATCGGATGTTTTAGGAATGTTCATCTCTACCTGCGCGATAAAGTTGGTGTATTTGTTGAAATAGAAATCAATGTCCAACTGCAAGTCGGCGAAGAGCAATCCCCTGTATCCTACTTCAAACGAACGGATATGTTCGGGTTCGACGTAAGAGTATTCATTTTCTTTGAGTAGTCCCTGGTTGCTCACAATTGCCTCGTCTCTTGTAAGTCCATTCGTATTTACGTCTTTGTTAACTGCAGCCTGGAATGCGTCGATCGATGCGCGATTGTAGGCATTTTCAAATATCCCGCTTGACATTACTGGAAGTCCGCCGACGCGTTTAACTCCACCGCTGTTTACGTTGGAGAATGCTTCAAACACGCTTGGGAAACGGTATCCATTCTGATAGGAAAATCTTATGTTGTGAGTATTGAACGGAGAGTAAACGGCCGTAAATCTCGGATTCCATTTCAGGGGATAGTACTCATTTTTATCTGCGCGAAGTGTGGCTCCCAATCTCAGCCTTTCCCTGAACAAATTCTTTGATGCCTGAATGAAACCGCCAGTTCGTCCGTATAAAATATTACTTCCTGATTCTTCGGGATTAACGAAGTAGTTACCGTCGGGGACAATTATGTACGTACGATGGTCAAGCCCGGCCAACAATTCTATTCCAGTCTTCTGTCCAACATTTTGTAATACTGACTCCGTCAGGTTTAACTGCGCTTCGGCGTGAAACATGGAAGACCTTACCCTAAGCGCGGCGCCATAGTTCCAGTCATTGACATCGCGAAGTTCATTGATGAGTTCGTCGAATTCAGGCGTGCCGGGTAAGGGTCTGCCTTCGTCGGAAATTTCTCGGGCCTGATGATGGGCATTAGCTACGGAAACACCACCGGCAACTGCGTTGTTGTACGCACTGGCATAATTGCTATACCACGTGTCATCAGTCTTATATGCTCTATCGATGTTTTCAGCCATGGACCGTGCGTTATAAGACTCACCAGTGTTTTCCATGTTAAGGTACGCTCTTGCCTGCAGCGATTTGGTTTGGAATGCTAATCCATGTTGCTGAAGTCGGTAATTATCCAGCCTAAAACGATTCGAACGTTGATAAACGTTGTCCAGTTCGGCGAAGCGGTAGGAATAGGATAACGTGACGTCAGGTTTGAAAGCGTAGGTGAGTGAACCATCAGCTTTAAGATTTCTTAGGCTATAGTCGACGACCTCCCGTTCAAAGTATCCGGTGCGGGCGACGACGTAGTTTTTGCCATTGAGACTTAATGTTCGCCGGTTCGATGATTCATTGCCGTATGAGTTCACCGGGTCAATGGCTGGGTTGTCTGCGCCGGTTAACCCTGTGCTTTGATTTGCGTTTGGGTTAAGGTCCGTTTCATCGTTAGCAACCCAGTCAGTACCACTTAAGAATGTTCCGTTGATTTTGAGAGCTAGATTTGACTTGAAGACCTTTGCCCATCGAAAACTCGTTTCTGTGTATGGCTTGGAGCCGAAAGAACTTCCAACCCGGTTAACACCAATCTTTTGTTGGATACTGAAACCCGTATGGACAAAAGGATCCTTCGTAAGGAAATTAGCAAGTCCGTTTATCGCATTCATTCCATATAACGCAGAGGCTACTCCAGGTATGATCTCTACGTGTTCAATATCCAAATCGTTAGGCGCGAGAGCGTTGGCTATAGGTGTGCCGAGATGTGGCGCCTGATTATCCATACCGTTGACCATCTGAACGAAGCGAACATTTGTCGTATTAGTAAAGCCGCGGGTGTTTATAACTCTGAATCCCATGCTAGGTGTAATCATTTGAACTCCACGCGTATTTTCGAATCCGTCAAAGAAGGAGGGGGCCGGGGATTGTTGAATAGTTGAATGCGATACTTTTTCAATACTGACCGGCGATTTGCTGATATCTTCCTCCATGCGCGACGCCGTGATAACCAGGTCCTGAAGTAGAACGGTCCTTAGCGAATCTTCCTGCGCGTATGCCGACAACGACGATACACAGACGACATACAAAATTGCCCTCTGGTAAATATTCTTCATCGCTAGATTATCTTTTTTCTTTGAATTCGAGGTGCGTTATATCCGTTTGGATATAACGCAATATACAAAGCGGCCTTGAACCACAAAAATGGAGTTTGTTGTCTTTAAGCTGTTGTTTGGTTGGAACAAAGTGCCTCGTCGAAAATCTCCGACTCGTGTGCCTTTCTAGAAGCTCTAAAGGCGCAAGAAATCCAAATCGAAGAAAACGCAGAGGGAGTACACGCAGAGAACCGCAGAAAATACAGTGCTTGACTTTCGAGTGTTGGCTTCTTCTGCGTTTTTCTGCGTGGGCTTAATCTGCGTACTTTGCTTGTGCCATGATAAGTTCTTTTACAGATGATGGATAATGACCCATCGGCAACGCTATATCAGGTAGAGTTGTCAAATCGCCCTGCGCTGCTGGACTTGTAAAGGTTTGGTGGTGAACGGAGGGGGAAAAGCCTT